>JAESSZ010000222.1 GCA_016763875.1 Nannocystaceae bacterium | reverse complement strand
CGGCCGCCGCCGCCGCCGCTTCGGCCACGTGGGCCATCTCGATACGCCGCCAGATGGCCTCGAGCAATTTGTCGACACCCGCGCCCGTGTGCGCGGAGATAACAAACAGCGGGATGTTGCGCGCCCGCAACGTCGCACGGAGTTCCGAGATCTGCTCGCGTCCCGCCTCATCCGTCAGCAGGTCGCGTTTGTTGAGGGCCACAACCCGCGGTCGTCCCTCAAATGCGGCCCCGTATCGGTCGAGTTCCAGCTCCAACGCGTCGAGATCGACGAGCGGCTCACGTCCCTCGGTCGGATCAGGCGCCAACATGTGCAGCAAGACCCGCGTGCGCTCGAGGTGACGCAAAAACTGGTGTCCCAAGCCACGGCCTTCGCTGGCGCCGTCGATAAGCCCGGGGATGTCGGCGACGACCATGGACCGCCCTTCGCCCAAACGCACGACGCCAAGTTGAGGCACCAGGGTCGTGAACGGGTAGTCGGCAACCTTGGGTCGCGCCCGACTGACCTTGGAGATGAACGTCGACTTGCCGACGTTGGGGTAACCCACCATGCCGACGTCGGCGAGCAAACGCAGCTCAAGCCGCAACGACAGACACTCGCCCGCCTGGCCCGGCTCCGCCCGATCGGGGGACCGATTGGTCGAACTGCGAAAATGGATATTGCCGCGACCGCCGCCGCCGCCGCGCGCCACGACGATCTGCTGCCCCTCTTCGGTCAGGTCCGCGACCACGTCGCCCGGCGCGTACCGAGTTTCGCGCGGCTCCATGTTGCGCAGCATCGCCGCGTCTCGATGGTCCCCGATGTCATCGCGGTCTTCGTCCGAAGTCGCATCAGGTTCATCGGCGCCGTCGTCAGCGGGAAGCCCGAGATACGGTTGAGGGCCATCGCCTGGCTCAACCATGATGACGTTTTCGAGCCCGCCGCCGATCGGCGTCGAGGCATCCAACTCACCGACCGCCTCGACCGTCACAACTGTGCCCACAGGGACACGCACGATGAGATCGACGCCGCCGCGACCATTGCGATCGCGACCGGATCCAGGCCGGCCATGCTCGGCCTTGAGCCGCTGGCGGTAGCGCAGATCCAGCAGCGTGCTGAGATGTGCGTCGGCAACGAAGATGACGTCACCGCCGGTCCCTCCGTCGCCACCAGCCGGGCCGCCGCGCGGCACGTACTTCTCGCGCCGCCAGGCGACCATGCCGTCGCCACCGCGACCCGCAGCTACATAAACTCTTACGTGATCAACAAACTGCACGCGCTTGTTCCCCGGCGTCGTGCCAAAGTTCCGCGGCCCGCACTGCGGCGGGCGCAGTGCCTAGTTCGCGTCCGCGCTCGTCACCGTGACAACGGAGACGAACGAACGCTGGGCGCGACCACGCTTGTTGAAACGAACGGTCCCATCGACGAGTGCGAACAAGGTGAAGTCCTTGCCCTGCCCGACGTTGTCGCCAGCTTTGTAGCGACCACCGACCTGGCGCACGAGGATGTTCCCCGCACGCACGACCTCGCCGCCGAATTTTTTCAGACCACGAAACTGCGCTTTCGAATCGCGCCCGTTCTTGATCGAACCTTGTCCCTTTTTATGTGCCATGACGAACGCTCCTTGTAACCGGGTTCAAGCGGTGATCTCTTCGACGCGAAGTTCGGTGAACGGCTGCCGATGGCCAGCCTTGCGCCGATAGTTTTTGCGCCGCTTGAACTTGTAGACGATGATCTTGGGACCGCGGCCGTGGCTGGTCACGGTGACCTTGACCTTGGCGCCGTCGACCAATGGCGTGCCGACCTTGGCGTCTTTGCCACGGCCGACCAGAAGGACCTCTGCGAGATCGATGTTGTTACCGACCTCGGCTTCGAGTTTTTCAACTCGGAAGACAGACCCAGGCTCAACCCGGTACTGCTTACCTCCGGTCCTGACGATGGCTTGTTCGAAAGTGGACATCTCGCTTACCGCTCGGAACTCTAAGGAGGCGCAGTTTATGGATCAGCGCGCCGCGGTCAAGCCTTCTTGTTGAGTCCAAAATCACGCAGAACTAGCGGGACTCGACTCTTGTCAAAGACGTAAGGTGCACTACATCTAAATCAGTGCGAGGCACAAGGTTCCGCGTGGGACACAAGCGCGCGTCATACTCGCGGTGAACGCCTAAACCGTCGCCTAAGCGCCAGTAGGGGCAGTACAAGCCACCACGCGGTGCCACGACGACGTGGATTTGCTGTGCATTCGCAACCGCCGCCGTCCACCCCGCCGTCCATCCCCGCCGACGCCCCGTCGGTGCCATCCGCGGAGGATTCACCGGTGTCATCGCCCGCCTCCGCGGTACCGCCGACGCTCGCGCCAGAATCATTGCCGCCGGACCCGTCACGATCCCCCTCATCTGCGCCGCCGGACCCATCCGAATCGTCGGCGCCGTCCGCGGCATCGTCCGCAGAACCGCTGCCGACAATAAAGGACACAGTGTCCGTGCTGACGTTGTCGCCGTGGTCCATCACGGTGGCGGTGATCGAGTACGTGCCCGCTTCCAAACCCGTCAGGTTCAAGGCCGCGCGGTACAGATCGTCGACTCGGCGATCGTAGGCGACCTCGTCATGCAAGACCTCGCCGTCTCGCGAGATACGAAAACTCCAGCCGTAGCCGCCGTAGTTGTCGTCGACCACCGCCCGTAGATCGACCTCCCCACCAACCTCAATCTGGGCGCCATCGATCGGCGATTGGATCTCGACCAGCGGCGGCTCGAGGTCGGGCTCGCTATTGCCGAACAAGAAATCGAGTTCTGCCACTTCGTTCTGCTGGTCGTTGCCTTCACCGCAAAACTGCTCGTGGAACAAGCGGCATCCCGATAACCCCTGGCAGGACGCCTCGCACAAGCCATCGCAAGTCCCAGAGAAGTTACCGTTGCCCGAACCGCAGTACGACATGACCGAGCCGCAGTTTAGACTGTGATCAAGCCCCCAGGCGTGTCCCGCTTCCTGCGCGGTCACGTTGGCAATCCCGGTCGCGCCCCAGCCTCCGCCCGCGAACGTGTACACGACGTGACGCTGGCCCAAGGCGCCGCAGTCGGTGCCGGGCGCGACGCCGCCCGCCGGGTCTTCGAGGTTGGTATCGGTCCAGTTCCCGCCGATCATCGCCATCGTGTAGGGCAGGATGCTCGGGGGCCGGTCGCTTGGGAGATACACGACGCGAATCCCAAACTGGGCAACGTCGTTGGCCATCTCTTGGGCTGCCGCCGCGGCCGTTTGCTCGCCACCAGAAAACACGGGGTACGGGCCCTGCTTGGCGAGCGTCGAACGGTTCTCAGCAGAGTTGTCCGAGCCGACCTGCAGGTCCGCACCGACGAAGTTCATGTACAAGGTTGTCTTGCGTGGATACTCGTTGCCCGGAATATCCTCGACCGCGAAAACGACGTCAGGGTCCCCCAAACCGATGTTTGCGGACCCAGGGGCCACGCCGCCGTGCAACGTGGGATCATACGTGCGGCC
Source organism: Nannocystaceae bacterium (assembly GCA_016763875.1). Lineage (GTDB taxonomy): Bacteria > Myxococcota_A > Polyangia > Nannocystales > Nannocystaceae > JAESSZ01. The sequence goes on along the minus strand of JAESSZ010000222.1, from coordinate 2,681 downwards.
GTCATTTTCGATCGTGTCGAGGTCCGCGATGGTCATCGAGGCGCTTGGTACCGCCGCCCGCGGGCCACGCGCACGTGACAGATCGACGGTCGGGATCGTCGAGTCCCCCGGGCCTCGGGGCCCACTGTCGGCCAGCACGACCGTCGGCAGCAGCAACGCAGCGAACGTAAAAAGTGATCTAGCGATGGTGGTGATCATGTCGGCTCACAAAAGAAATTTGGCGGCGGCGGCGGCGGACCGCGATCGCCAATAGACCCAGCGCACCCCACGGTGCGGTACGGCCACGCGAACCGACATGGCACGCGCACCCCTTGTCATCGTCGTCGTCCTCACCCGCGGAGTCACCAGTGTCGTCCCCGGGGTCATCGGTCGTGCTGTCGCCCGTGTCGCCGCCGTCCTCCGTCCCGCCCGTGTCGTCTTCGGCGACCGGAGGCGGGTCCCCGACGACGAAGTTCACCGTCTGGCTGGTGACGTGATCAAAATGGTCCTCAACCTCCACGGTTACCGACCAGTTGCCCTCCTGAAGATTCGTCAGGTTCAGTGCCGCGCGGTACTCGTCGTCGATATTCCGATCGTAGTCGACCTCTTCGAGGACAGTCTCGCCGTTGAGGGCAAGCACGTATTTCCAGCCGAAGCCGCCGTAGTCATCGTCGACCTCGGCACGCAGGGCAATGTCGACACCGGTCTCGAACTGAGTCCCGTCCAGCGGGCTGATGATGTCGACGGTGGGTGCCTCGACGTCGGGCTCGCTGCCGCCAAAGAGCCACGCCAACGTCTGCGCTTCGTTTTGCTGATCGCTGTCCTCGCCGCAGAACATCTCATGGGTAATACGACAGCCCGCGCTGTTGGGGCCCTGGCATTGGCTCTCGCACAGAGGATCGCAAGTGTCCGAGAACACCCCATTGGCGACGCCGCAGTACGACATGACGGAGCCGCAGTTGAGCGTGTGGTCCAATCCCCACGCGTGCCCCGCTTCCTGGCTCGCGGTGTTGGCGGCCGTGTTCACACCCATGCCCGCGGCAGCAAATGTGTAGACCACGTGACGCTGGCCCAACGCGCCGCAGTCAGCGCCCGGAGCCACGCCACCCGCGGGCGAGTCGATGTTGGTGTCCTGCCACGTCCCACCCATCATCTGCATGGTGTAGGGGACGGTCTTGCTCGGGCGGTCTTCGGGCAGATACACGACCTGCACGCCGTACGACGCAAGATCCTCGGCGACAGCCTGAGCGATGCTCAGCGCCTTCTGATTGCCGCCAAGGTAGGCGGGGTACGGTCCGATCCTGGCGAGGGCAGAGCGGTTTTCGGCCGAGTTGTCGAAACCCCCGAGCATCTCAGCACCGACGAAGTTGAGATACAGCGTGTGCTTGCGCGGATACTTGTTCCCCGGGACGTCCTCAATCGCAAAGATGACATCCGGATCGACCTGAACCTCGCCGCGAGCGACGGGCCCGGGCAACACGACGCTCCCCCGTTGCACCCAACCATCGGGCAGTCCTGCAGCATCGGAGTTGGCGCGACGTTCTTCCGGAGGAGAGGCGGCGATATCATCCAGCGCGTCCCAAGCGAGCGTCGGTTGCGCATCGCGACGCTCCGCGGCCCGCAGCGCAGCCCGCCGCACACGCACCGATGCGGCAGAGAGGTCCACTTCTCGAACTCGACCCGCCGATTCGCTGGTGTGCGGGTGATAACCCGAGCCCGCCCACGCCGAGTCGGCACCGAGTAAAAACGCGGGCGCCAACACCAAAACGCCCATAAGGATCGTGCGAAGCATGCGAGGGTCCATGATGCCTTCCTGAGCCGGTAATCGACGCGACCGGCGGGGAGACTGTGCATTGATGTAGGTAAGCAAATGTGCGCTCAGACTACCACGCAGCCGCAGCCACGGGCCTACATCGCCGAATTTTTCGGGTGGGGGAAAGCGCTGCCTATGGTGCCGGCCATGATGTCGCTGCGAAGTCGAGCCCTGCGGGGTGTGTGTGTCGCCTCGGTGCTCGTTGCGTCGGGCTGCGCAAACTCCAACTTTCGCTGGGTCGAAGGACCGCCGGCCGCGCCGGGCTCGGACGGCGCTCAAGCCCCAGCCACGACAGCCGCGGGTTCGACCGCCTCCCGGCAAGAAAGCCCCGCGGTCTCGCCCGACCCGTTCAGCCCGGAGCAACGCCAGCGCATCACACTGGTGGAACCATGGGTCACGCAAGCCGCCCGCGAACACGGGCTGGATCCAGCCCTGGTGCATGGGGTCATTTGGGTCGAGAGCCGCCACCAATTGCGGGCCAAGAGCTCCGCGGGCGCTCGCGGTCTCATGCAACTGATGCCCGCGACGGCCAACGCGATGGCGCGCCAGATGGGCGCAACGCGTGCCCGTGTCTACGACGCGGAGTTCAACATCATGGCCGGCAGCATGTACCTCGCGCGGCAATCCAAACGCTACGACGGCGACATCCGACTCGCCCTCGCGGCCTACAACGCAGGTGCGGGTAACGTCGACAAGTGGCTCGCACGCGACGGCGAACTTCCCCCCAACAGCGTGCGATACGTCGAGCTGGTCATGGACGCCAAACGCCGCTTCGAAGCGCGACAATCCCCGCCACCAGTGACCCGGCCCGAGAGCACGATGCTGGCCAAAGCTGAGCAACCGCCGGCCGTGGTTCCCGCGCCCCCGCCTGCGGCAGGCGATGACGGGG
>JAESSZ010000221.1 GCA_016763875.1 Nannocystaceae bacterium | reverse complement strand
GACGGTGGCGACTGTGGACGTCGGGCTCGGGGTGGTCCCACGCCGCTGCGCCCGTCGTTGCTGGCGACGTGCGGCGCGACGCCCACGTCGGGTGGTGGGCGCCGGATCCACACGGTCCGAGCGAGAGATCTGCGGTGGCGCGGCCAAGCGGTTGTCGAGTCCGTCGCTGGCCTCAGAGGGTTGGGTCGCTGGGCCACGTGCGGCGGCTGGGCCCGCGAGACTCCACGACAGAATGATCAAAGCGACCCAAATGACCCGCTGTGCTCCGCTTCCACCCGGCGCGAGCCGCACCCGGAGGCGCTGCACGCCCGGACTACTCGTCCCGGGTCCTGTCACTTTCGCCGAGGGCATAAACGATAGTCCGGGCGAAGGTCAACCAAGGTGGGTCGAGCCGCCTGCGGGCGCGACCGCCGATCCGCACGAGGCCCTCGCGGTGGCGTGGATCGGCGCTCATGCGGCCAACTCTCGCCCAGTGCGCCGCGGCTGGAGCACCGCGGCGCTGCACCGCCTTTTGACAGATCCCTCTGCTCGCACTACACCGCGTACCTGGCCATAGGGGCCCCATGTGACCCGTTTCCCGGATTTTGATTGATGACCTCCCGCGATCCCAATGCTGAGCCCGAGCCCACGTCGCCAGATGCACTCCGCGTCGATCTTGCGGCACTGCGGCGTCACGGCGAAGACCGTCGCGTCGTTGCTGTGGATCTCAGCGTGGCGCTGCTTCGCGGGGTGCTGCGAGACACGGACGCCGAGGTCATCGGGCCGGGCCAGGTCGCGCTGACTCTCACGGTCGCCCCCGCGGGAATCGTCGTAGTGGAGGGGCAGTTGACGCTGCAGATCCGCGTGCCCTGTGGCCGTTGCCTTGCTTCGGCTGATGTGGACGGTTCGGCCAAGCTCCTTGCGACCTACTTACCCGCGGCAACTGCGGCAGCGCGGGCCGCGGTGGCGGGCGCGAGCGGGGAGGACGACGAGGATGGCGTGGCGCTTGAGGAAGAAGACCTCGACACATGGTCGTGCGAAGGGAGCACGCTGCCGCTATTCCCTTTGGTGACGGAGCAGATTCGGCTCGCTTATCCGATGCGCGCTCTTTGCGAGCGGGGCGAAGACTGCCGCGGCCTGTGTAGCAACTGTGGCTCGGCGCTTAACGGCTTGGCCCCGGCGACCCTTGTGTGTCCGCAATGCAAATCGCCTGTCCCCGCGACGCCCGCGGCAGATCCCGCCGAGCGGGGGGTCAGCGCCAAAATGCCCGTAGAGTCCGAGAAAGTGGCTTCGTTGGCCGCAGCGCTGAAGAAGGCGGGCTTAGATCCTTCCTCGTAAATCCTTCCTCGTAGAGCCTGTTGGGCCGACGTGATGAAGCGCCGGTTGCAAGTCTTGGAGTCCGGCCCCTATTCTCCGCGGTCTGACCGAGGCTCACGTCCATGGCCGTACCTAAGAAGAGAATGTCCAGCAGCCGTCGCGACATGCGACGCTCCCAGCACGACAAGGTCCAGACCCCCGGTCTGTCGGCCTGTTCCAACTGCGAAGAGTTGATGATCCCGCACCGTGTGTGTCCCGCCTGCGGTCAGTACCGCGGACGCCAGGTCATCGCGGTCGAGCAAGACTAATCGCGTTACCTCCTTCGAGGCACCTCCTTTGCGGCATTGATTGCTTGCTATGCCTTCCGCGGCTCGCATTGCACTCGATGCCTTCGGTGGTGATCACTGTCCACAACCCGAGGTGGCTGGCGCCGTTGCGGCGGCTCGCCACGGGGTGAGGATTTTATTGGTCGGCGACGAGGCCAAGTTGGCTCGTGTGCTGGCCGAACACGACGCGAGTCGTCTACCGATTGAGATCCGGCACGCGCCCGATGTCATCACGATGCGTGACGAGGCGGCCAAGGCCGTCCGCTCCAAACCGAACGCGTCGATGCCCGTGTGCTTCGATCTGGTGAAGTCCGGTGAGGCCGATGCCGCGATGTCGGCGGGGAACTCCGGGGCGATGCTCGCGTGCGGTCTGTTTAAGTACCGCCGGATCAAAGGCGTGGATCGGCCCGCGCTCGTGACCAGTCTTCCAACAAGGACCGGCGACCGGACGGTGCTGCTCGACATAGGCGCCAACGTCGAGTGCCGCCCGATCAACCTCGTTCAGTTCGCGGTGATGGGCGCCGTGTACGCCGGCTTCAAGCACGGCAAAACCACGCCCAGGGTAGGTCTGCTGTCCAACGGCGCCGAGTCGTCCAAGGGCACGGAACTGACCCGGAGTGTGCATGCGCTGCTGTCGGCATACGACGCCGCGCACACTATGAGTTACGCGGGATACGTCGAGGCCGACGCGCTGTTGTCGGGCGAGGTGGACGTCGTCGTGACCGACGGCTTCACGGGCAACATCGCGCTGAAACTTGCTGAAGCGACCGGCCGTCTCGTGGGTGGTTGGCTCAAGGACTCCGTGATGGAGGGTGGCCTGGTCGGCAAACTCGGCGGTCTGTTGATGCGTGAAGCGTTCGGAGATCTGCGGGCTCGGCTTGATCCCGATAGCTACGGTGCCGCCCCGTTGCTCGGCGTCAAAGGGGTTGCCTTCATCTGTCACGGTGGCGCAAGCGCGGCCGCCATCGGACGCTCGCTGACCTTGGCGGCGCGTTCGGTGGACGAAGAACTCATGCCCAAACTCTCCGCGGCGTTGACCCATGCGGCGCCGCTGTTCGCAGAGGCCAAGGCTGCGGGGAGACCCGGCGCCAAAGCCTCCGACTGAGTGACTCAAACCCAAGCGAGGCGACAGACGATCATGACGACCGCATTTATTTTTCCCGGGCAGGGCAGCCAGGCCGTGGGCATGGGCAAGGCGCTTGCGGCGAGTTTCGAGGTCGCCAAGCAGGTCTTCGAGGAAGCCGACGAGGCGCTTGGCGAGTCGTTGTCGGGCTTGTGTTTCGAGGGACCGCTGGACGCACTGACGCTCACTGCCAACACCCAACCGGCGATCCTGACGTGCAGCGTGGCGGCTCTTGCCGTACTTCGGGCCGAGACCGACCTGACGCCGACGGTGTGCTTGGGCCACAGCCTGGGCGAGTATTCTGCGTTGGTTGCAGCCGGCGCGTTGAGCCTTCCCGATGCCGTGCGGATCGTGCGTCGGCGTGGTGAGGCGATGCAGGCCGCGGTCGCGGAAGGCCTCGGGGGCATGGCCGCGGTGATCGGTTTGGACCCCGATGTTGTGCAAGCCGTTTGCGACGAGGCTGCACAAGGCGAGGTTTGCTCGCCCGCCAACGACAATGGCGGTGGGCAGATCGTGATCGCCGGTCATGCCGCCGCGGTTGCGCGCGCGGTCGCGTTAGTCAAGTCACGCAAGGGCCGCGCGATCCCGTTGAAGGTCTCCGCGCCGTTTCATTGTGCGTTGATGGAGCCCGCCGCCACTGCGCTCGCGGAAGTGCTCGAGCCGATTGAGGTAGGTCCGCTATCCGTTCCGGTCGTGTCCAACGTCGAGGCCACGCCAAACCGGGATCCTTCACGCGTGAAAACGCTGCTTGTGCAGCAGGTGACGCAGCGGGTGCGCTGGGAAGCCTCGGTCCAACACGTGGTCCAGGCCATGGGTGTTCGCAGCGCCATCGAAGTGGGTCACGGCAAGGTATTGGCGGGGTTGCTGCGACGTATCGACCGTGAGATCGGGGTGCGAGGTGTAGGTTCCCCGGAGGACATCAGTGTGCTAAAGGGTCCGCG
>JAESSZ010000220.1 GCA_016763875.1 Nannocystaceae bacterium | reverse complement strand
TCAGCCGAGCGTTCGATCTAAAGGCGGAGGGGTTCGCAGACAGTGACCTCTGTCTGGTCCCTTCGACCGCTGGGGCCGCTACGATCGAGGTACCCTGAGTCGGTGGCGGACCACCCCGATACGCGGATTGAACAAGCCTATCGCGACCAACGCAGTCGGCTTTGGGGATTGGCGTATCGGATGACGGGCACGCCGAGTGAGGCCGACGACGTCCTTCAGGAGACGTTTACTCGGGCCATCGCAAACCCGCCGAGTGATCGCGAGCGGGAGCTCGGCCCGTGGCTGATGCGTGTGGCGGTGAACCTCGCGATCGACCGTCTACGCAAGCGCAAGCTCGCGAAGTACGTGGGCCCTTGGTTGCCGGGTCCAGTCGAGACCTCGACCATGGACCCCGAACTCGACCCCGCGCAGCGGTTCGCCAACCTGGAGACCATCACCGCCGCATTCCTGCGCGCACTTGAGTTGCTGAGTCCCAAGCAGCGCGCGGTGCTGATCCTGAGCCAGGTACTGGAGTACTCGGGCCGAGAGGTGTCGCAGCTGCTCGACATCTCCGAACCTGATGTTCGGACGTCGCTGTCGCGGGCACGTCGGTTGCTCGCTGGTGCGCCGTGCCAACCGCCGAGCGCCATCTTGGCCGACGCGCATCGCGCTGCGCTGCAGAAGTTCCTCGCGGCGCTCTCCGCAGGGAGCCCCGAGGGGTTGATGGCTCTGTTTGTGCCCGAGGCTCGGGGGAGTACGGACGGTGGTGGCCAGTATCGTGCGGCGCTCAAGGAGATCGTGGGTGCGGAGCGGTTGACGAAGTTCTGGCTTGGGCTTCGAAACAAGCTCGCGGCCAACTTCGCCGTGGAAGAGCGGGAGCTCAACGGGCTACCCGCACTCGTGGTCTCCATCACGTACGATACCCCTGATCCCCGACGGGCTCCGAAGCTCGTCATACAGCTCGAGGTCGACGAGACTGACCCGTCGCGAATCTCGGAGCTCCATCTCGTTTCCGCAGACGCGAAACTGCGCGGCATTGGTGCCACTCGCGCTGACACCCACGGAAAGTAAGCCCCGCGCGTACATGTTATGGAGGACGCGTGAGCGAGTTTGGACCCGACGTTGTGCTTGATGATCCCGCTTTCGTGCACGCCAGCGCCGTGCTGTACGGCAAGGTTCGGATCGGATCGGGGGCATCGATTTGGGCAAACGTCGTCGCCCGGGCCGAGCTGGAGGAGATCGTCGTCGGGCGGATGACGAACATCCAAGACTTCGTGATGCTTCACGTCGGTTCGACGACGGGAACCTATATTGGCGAAGGGTGCTCGATCACCCACCACTGCACGATTCACGGCTGTACGATCGGCGACAACTGTCTCATCGGCATCAACTCAACGATCATGGACGGTGCGGAGATCGGCGAAAACTCGATCGTGGCCCCGCACACCCTCGTCCGCGAAGGCGTGAAGATTCCACCCAACTCGGTCGTCGTTGGCTCACCGAGCCGCGTTGCCAAGACGCGAAACAACTTCGTCGCCAACCGAACGAACGCGTTCATGTACCACAAGAATGCGCTCGCCTACGCCGCCGGGAATCACCGTGCGTGGTCAACCGACGCTATCAAGCGCGAGATGCTTGAGGAGATGATGCGGTTGCAGCGGCTCCAAGCAGCAGACGCCATCAACGAAAGTTGATGTCGAATGTCAGCCCGCGCCTGCGAGGATCGGCAGAGTTAGCGCCACAATACGAACGGTTCTGAGTAGGTCGCGCATCACTGACGGATTTTGGTGCAGAAAGTGCCGTCCACGACTGCCGCGCATCTGCGCTCTGGTATCGTTATTGCCATGGGCATGTCGGTCATCGTGGGGTTGGGGCTGGCGATGTGTCTCGCCGATCCGCCCGCTGAGGCGCCAACGGCGAGTGTTTCGTTGGGGGTTGGGTGGATCGCAGCGCAGGCTCACGCGCCAGCTCCTCAGCCCGTGGTCGCAGCAACGACGCCTCAGACGGCGCCTCAGGCTCAGCTGGTTGAGGCCGATCCTAGCAACGCGCCGCTCGCGGTTGTCCCGCGAGCGTCGATTCGCCCACCGTCGGTCTTCGACGCGGTTCGTCATACCCGTGGCGCACGGGCTGCGGCGATCTCCGTGGCCGTCGCGGTTCAGGGTGCGATGATCGTCTACGGAATTTTGTCGGCGCGGGAGCGGAATCGTCAGGCCGCGGATCTGCGCTCCGCGGGTGGCCCAAAGTTCAACCCGTTTCCGCGTTGAGCGGGCGCTCAACGCGGCTCACCATCGACCTCTTGAAGGCGGTCGGTCCCTAGCCCGCGAGGAGCTTTGCGACCAGCGCCTCAGGCAGGGCCGTACCGGCTCTACGAGACACGAACACGTGCGGCGCCTTGCCTGTGCTGATCAGCATGCCGTAGCCCAGCCGCGGGGCGAGGACTTCCATTGTCCGTACGTCCTTGCCCGCCATGGACGCTGGTTTCGCACCCTCGTCGAATTCCTTGCGCGACAGGGGATTGTTGCCGAGCAAGACCTCGGACAAAAAGTCGACAGTGACGGCTATGTCGGATCTTTTTCCCTGCAGCGTTTCGATGTGTTCGCGGGGAACGCCGGGTGGAAGGTCTCCGTCGATCTTGCCGACGACAAATGGCGCCAAGATGTCGGGCTCGCCGAGTTCTGCTTTGGGACACACGACGATGCCCAAGTCGTCCATGGCTACCTCAAGGTCGGCGCGTGCGTTCTTGGCCCGCTGCTCCATGGCGTCGACTTCGGCAGCTTTTTCCTTTGCCCGGCGTTTGAGGTCGTCCTCAAGCGTCAGCTTCTTGGGCTTGGCCGCGTCGTCGGCAGTTGTACCGTCGGTAGCTTCGCCGGGCTTGCTTGCGTCGGTGCCGTCGCTCGCCTCGCCACCCTCACCGGGCTGGCCTGCCAGCGTCATCAAGGCCGCCTGGTCATCAATGCTCGGCTCCATGACGGAGAGTTCGACTGACGGTCCTCCTGCGAATCCGGTCGCCAGATCCTCCATCGTGATCCGCAGTTGCTCGCACAGTTTTTCGACAGGCCAGTGTCCTTCGCCGGTCGCGGGCTGCGAGTCTGCGGTCGCATCGTCGGCCGCGAGCGCTTGCCCGCGCTGAGCGACGACGAAGCCCTCGCGCCTTTCGTCGGCCGGGGCGGTCTTGGCGTAGTACAGGAAACACTGCGTGCGAAGCACCTGACTCATCGCGATCGCGAGGTCGACATTCTCTTTCCAGAACTTGGCTGGTTCGCCGTCGATCACGCTGCCGTTGATGGTGATCAGGACGATCTGTGAGGCGGGGTGCCTCGTGATGACCATCTTGGCGTCAAGGATGTTGCGCGCTTTGCCAACGAGAACCTCGGAAACGATTCCGGCGAGGTGGCTGGGGCGGAACATGTCCAGCGGGACGACGATCCCACCGTGCTGGGTCGGTACATTCAGCGTAGACATCATGAGCAGTGCGACGGCAGCCTAGCAGGTTGTGCGGCATGCCAAGTCGAGGTGAGCGGGCTTGGCCATCAGCCAGGAGAAAGCACGGCGACGGATACTAGCCAACGGTCGCTTCCCGGCCGTCGCGGGAAGCGGCTAACTGCGAGTAGCGGGCCGCCTTCGGCCGCACACGTGTGGAAGGACGGGTCTGCGATGTCCACAACGACGCCCCGAACCCAGGGTTCGATGCAAAAACGCTTCGCGGCCAGGCGGGCCTCGCTTGCGACCCGTTTGGCATCGCTTGACGACAGACCGGTGGCGACGAGACCTATCACACCATCTCCGCCGAGTTCGAGGCTGAACGCGGTACCGCTGACGATCAGGGGCGGGTCTGGGTTGCACACGCGCACCGGACCGTCCGGCGTTTGGCGTGGCTCGGGCTGCACCGAGCACCAGCGAGTCGCCAGCGCAGCCAACTCTCCCTCGTTGGGTGAGGCACGCATCGTACTGACGGCCGTACCGGGCATTTGCGCGACCCGCTCCCAGCCGACCTTCTCCCGTTCGAACACGCCACCGCCAGCACCAGCGACGACCTCGGAGCGCGGGCCTCGTTCGGAGGCACCATGCCCCCGAGCGCCGTCGAATGCTTGGCGCGCGCGGGCGTCCGTTCGTTTCGCGCAGCCGCCAAGGCCAAGGCCAAGGGCCAGTACTAGCGTCCAACGCGGGACGTCACACACGTGCCCGACCCCCGACGAAAACATGGCGAATCGTGCGGGCCGTCCCCGATGCGAACACCGCGTCCAGGACGTTGCGTGAAGGTAAGCCGTCGAGCGACGGATCGTCGAGCGCTACGGTACATGCATCGAACGGGCGTCCAACCGCCAGGCGTCCGGCGGTCGCCGAGATGCCCAACGCGCTGGCACCAGATTCGGTGGCCGCCCGCAACAGGGTGGGCCATAGCTGTCCACTGTCGTCGACCAACCGCAGTCGTTTCTGGCTGGCGAGTCGCTCGTGCATTTCGAGTGCGCGCGCTTCTTGGATGAGGTCGATGACGGCGTTGCTGTCGCTACCCAGCGCAATGCGGGCACCGTCCGATAGGAGCTGCGCTGCGCCGACGATGCCGTCACCGAGGTCCGCTTCCGTCGTGGGGCACGCGCACACGTGCTGATTGGCGAGGATGCGGCGGTCGTTGTCGTCGATGTGCACCGCGTGGACCGCTGTGAAGGCACGTGGGCGGGCGCAGCATCCCGCGTCTGCGAATGCCTGCGCCGGGCTGGTCCCGTGTTCGTGCAGGCACTCTTCGTTTTCGCGCGGTTGTTCCGAAAGGTGCGTGTGAATCGGCAGCGTGTTCGCGTTTGCGTAGCTTGCGAGCGTACGCAGCGCTTCGCCATCGACCGCGCGAATACTGTGTGGTGTGACGCCTACCGCCACGCCCTCGCTTCGCAGGACATCGATACGACGAAGGTACGCCTCAACATCGTGGTCGCAGAAACGACGCTGCTCAGGAAGGGCGGCCTGCCGATGCCCGGCGCGGGCATAAAACACGTCCAACAGCACGATCCGAATCCCGACATCGGCGGCCGCGGCCAGTACGCTGCGGCCGAGCTCGTTGGGATCGTCGTACTGCGTGCCGTCCGGCTGGTGGTGAAGGTAGTGGAACTCGCCGACGCACGTGATCCCAGCCAAGAGCATCTCGCGGAACGCCTGACGACTGACGTTGTAGATCTGACTCGGGGTCATGGCGTTCGCCGCCCCGTACATCGCCTGCCGCCAACTCCAGAAACTCGATTGCTCGCCTGCGTCACGTCGGTGGGTCGCCCCCCGGATAGCGCGCTGAAAAGCGTGGCTGTGGGCGTTGACGAACCCTGGGAGCAGGACCACGGGACCCAGATCGCGCACCGGACCCCGGTCGGCGGGTGGATGTCCGGACCCGTGTTCGACGATCGTGCCTGCGCTATCGAGTTCTAGCCAAGGCGCGTCGAGCCACTCTCCGTCGACCACACCGTGGGCGGCGCACAAGACTTCGGACGCGTGATTCATCGGTCGTTACGGGGTGGTGGCAGCCGACTTGGGGAAAAACAAACGCCCACGTTCGAAGTCGAAGGTGAACTTCGACTGTCCCAGAACGCCGAGTCCGAGCATTCCGTCGAGTCGGTAGCCGTCGTTGGTCTGTGTTTGCTCGAAAAACCCGTACGCGGCGTTGGCGTTCTTCGCCAAGAACGATGTCCCGATTGCGACCTCGCGGACGGTCACCGAAGGCGCCTCGTCCGTGCGAAGCGCTGGCGAGCCGATGCCCGCGTGTGCGTAAGCAACTTGCGTTGCCGCCATGTCCGCGCCTCGGATCCCAGTGTTGAGTAGGTAGACCCCTATGGCCCCGTCGATTTTGGCTTTGACGTAGAGGTAGTTGAGCTCCGCTCGCCAGAAGCGGACCGAGGAACCAGTGCGGCGGGCCTCGAGTTCCTTGTTGCAGCCCTTTCGTCCCCCAATCAGCTCAAGAGTTTTTCCTGGCGTGTCGATGGTGACCATGAAGTCGGTCAGCATCGCGAGGCCGAACGCCGCCTTCACCCCGCCGCCGACGTCTCCTGCGTTTCTCGCCATGTCCGCGTCGCGGAAAATCTCGACCGGCACGTTGGCGATCGTGACGTCTCCGAAGGTGACCTTTTCGATCTGGCCGTGGCCGACCATCGGACCCTTGCCGTCCGAACCAAACGGGCGGATCGAGACCCCGAGTTCGTCTGCCAGCGACTCCGACAAGATCAAGTGGCCTGCGCCCGTATCGACGATCGCGGGTACCTTCGTGCCTAACACGCCGATCTCGACGGTCGCCAACGGCTCGCTCGTGAGCATGGGCAGCGAGGTCACGCATGCGCCCGCCGAAGACACGGTGACGGGTTTGCCCACGAAACTGCGGAAGCGGCCCGCCAGGGTCGGCATCTTGGCGCGGTCCATCGCAGACGCGAGTTTGCCGTAGTTGCCCGCGCGGTAGTGCAGCCACGCCTGTTCGCGGGCGAGCACCTCGTCCTTAACCCCCGCAGATTTTGCCCGCGCGAGGGTTTTGGCGACCGCCTTTTCCTTGCCGAACACCAGTTGGATTCGGGCGAGCACCAGGAGCGCTTCCGGCTCGCGGGGATCCAGTTTGAGCACAGCGGTCGCCGCGGTGTTCGCCTCGTCGAAGTTTGCGGCCGCAAACGCCATGCGCATGTACTCGGTCTGCGCGGCGACGTCTTTTGGTGTGCGATCGGCTGCGGTCTTGGCGGCCGTCACCGAGGAGAGCAGCGTGTCCGGGCGGGGCTCGGGGGCCGGGACTTCGGGCAGCTCGAACGCCTTGGCTTCCACTTGCTTGTGGTTGACGCGTTGCGTGACGATGTCGAGCACTTGCACGACCTCGCCGACCTGCGTGGTGACCTCGATGCGGAACGGGACGAGGACCCCGTCGACTTCGCGGTAGTCGTCATAGACGAGCAACTGCTTCTGCAACTCGTCGCCTTCGCCGTCCTCAATGACCTCTTCGTGCAGCAGCCCGGTGCTGCGGTCAAACCACATTGTCTTGGGCGCGGCCTCGGTCTTGGGGACTTCCCACCGGATGCCGTCGAGCGTCATGACGTTGCCCGCGCTGTCTTCCTTGCGCGAGCGCTCCAGCGTGACTTGCACCCCGCGCTTGTCGAGCTCGAAGTACCAGTGGAGCACGGCATCTTCGCGTGCCGTTTCGCTTTCGGCCTCGTTTTGGATGACGAGTTGCGTGCCGCCCTGGAGTTCCCACCCCGTCTTGCCGTCGAAGCCCATTTCTTCGACGATGTCGGCGAGCACCGTGCGTCGGTAGAGGCGACCATCAGCGGTCGACTGCAGCAGGAACGAACCCTTCTGATCCTCCGCGAGGCAATTGCCGGCATCCGGATCGCAGTCTTCCTGCGCGTGGAAGAGCATCTGCGCTTCGATGCTGCGGTGGGTGATCTTCTTGAGCCGCTCGGTGGCGCCAACCGCGGCGATGTACCGATCGAGCACCTCCGCGGCGGTGGTCGGCGGTGGCGGAGGACCTTCGTCCGGCTCGTGTGCTAGCTCGGTGGGTGGCTTGAGGCATCCCGGAACCGCCGTGAAGACGGTCGCAGCGGCGAGGAGCGCGTGGACGATGTTCCGCACCCGCGAACCCTTGCTCGGCGGACGTGCGCGGTCAAGGGGCGAGGGTACAATCCGCGTCGGTGCGTTGGGGATCGGCAGGCTTTGCGTTGGCAGCTACTTTGCTGCTGGGGAACTGGGCGGGAGCTGCGACGATCCGGGCTGCGCCACGTAGCCCAAGGGCTGGGGCCGACGCTCGAGCGCGGGCGGGGCGAGTGGTGTCGGGTCGGTGTGGGAGCGCTGTACTCAGCGAGTTGTCCGCGGGGCGGGTACTCAGCGAAGGGTGCACCGCGGAGCGGAGAGCAGCGGGTCGTGCCGCGGTCCGTGCGGGTTTTGGGTTTGGCTACGTGGTCTCGCGGGAAGTCGACTTACGATCGCTGCGCATGGTGGTCGGGCGTGCTGTGCTTTGTCGACGCTGGCCTCTGCGAGCGCGGGACAGCAGCGTACTGAGGCCCGCTGAGATCTCGGATGCGCGTTGCCGGACTCGGCGCCTGCGAACCCCGGTCGCCGTCTCGGTCGTACGTCCCGACGGATCGCGCGCAGACGAGGTGTTGGTTCTCGTGCCCGACGCCGACGGGCGCATCTCCTTGTCCTACAGCACCTTGGACCTCGAACTTCGGGCCGCTGGTTTGGGGACCCTCGACGATTTCGATCGTGCCGAGATAGGTGAGGGGGCCTGGGCGGGCACCGTGGACCTCGCGCGCCTCCGCGAGTTTCGGGCGTCCTGGCATCTGCAGTGGATCCGCGCCGGGCGCGGCGCAGCGGGGTTGTTTGTCGCACGACACCGCACGCACGCTGGAGCAGCTGCGGCTCAAGCACTGCAGGACGAGGCCGACCGTCGTCGAAAAGGCGAGACGCTCGCGGAAACTACTCCGGAAGTTTGATCCGCTCGGTCCGAGCCTTCGGGATAAGAGGCGGGGGTGCGCCCCAAGCCGACGTGTCGATGTCGAGTTGTGGCCCATCGAGCCACATCCCAACGTAGTTGATACGCGCTGTGCCGCGCACGATGACCATCGACAGAATGAGGTTCTCGTCGCCCTGCGACCAGTAGTTCCACATCGGCTCCGCACCGACGCGGTAACTCTCCTGAAGCCCGACGATCACGGGTTGTGTCGTCCAAGTTGCGTTACCGGGAAAGCGTTGCGCCGTCTTCCGAAGTGCAGCCAGAAACGTCTCGCCGTTATCGCCGTCGAAAATCGGGCGTGATCCCACGCGGCGTCGGTCGGGCAGGCCCCATGTTGCGTCGGGCGTCAGGATAAAGGCGAGGTCTTGGGGGCGATCGAGCGCCGCACTGATGAGCATCGCGGCAGCGATACGTTTGGACTGAAATGGGAGTTGCCAGGCCCCGGACTCACTCTCGGGGATCGGTGGACGGGCGGCGTACGACTGCAGCAAGTTGCGCGACTCGCCCTCGACGCCAGGGCCGATCGGGTGCGAGATGCGAGGGGCCTCGGCCGCAATGGTCGGTTTTGGAGCTACCGCCGGGTCGCACGCGACGAGCGTCGCGAGGCACGCAGCGGCCGCACGACAGCGGTGGAAAGAGGGCCCAGCCCCCCATAACCAGCGAGAGATCACCTGCATCTGACGACTACACTTAGACTTGAGCCCACCGTTGGGCAAGGGCGCACGTGGCTCTGTTTGCCGGCCGGCCCGACGATCAGAGGCCCCTACGGGCGCCGAAACGCCCACAGCAGCGCACATCGCCACGGTCTCGCCCGGGCATTTCGTCCGCGCGAGGTATCTGGCAGGATGCCAACCATGTCGCGGGGGATGGGTGGACCCCCAGATCGTGTCGGCAAGGCGTTCGACGAGGTTTGGGGTGAACTGGTCGGGAAAACCGACGCGGTGGAACCTGGCCGCGGTGTGTCCAAAGACGGCGCGGACACGGCGGCGTGGGACGACCAGGCACGCGCACGCACGCTATCGGACGGCCCGAAGGTTGAAGTCGAGGATTCGGGAGAACCCCAGCAACCCGGCCCAGGCAAAACCCTCGCTGCGGGTGCCGGGTACCTCGCCCAAGACGCACGCGAGCTCCGGGAAGCAAACACGCGCGGCGAGATGGAGTGGTTGATGACGGTTTCGCCCGAGGCGTCGGGCTTCGGGAAGATCATCGATCCCGACGACGACGGGGCAGCTGTCGATCCTCAAGCACCGACGCGGCCCGGGCTGGCTCCCGAAGGCCACGGTAGCGCGACCGATGCCGAGGCTCCGGATGTTTCCGACCCCGGCGAGTCGAACGCCTCGCTGGTTCAGGAAAGCGCGCCCGAAGATGCAACGCCGCCGGTCGTGACGGCGGACATCTCGACGACGGGTGCTGCGGCCAACGGCGGGCCCGGTGCAGCCAAACCTCGGTCGAGTCGGGGGGCAGTCATGTTGGTGGCCGCGGGATTGACCGTCGCCGCGGGCGTGGCGCTGATGCTGCGGGCTGGACCAGACCCCAAAATCGAGGCCGATGTTGGGATCGCCGCCGCGGCTGCGAATCTCGATGCCACCTCTGACGCTGCTTCGAGAGCCGTCCGAGACCGGGTGGTCCACAGCGACGGGGCGAGTCCTCGCGGGCCCGACGGCAATCGCGAGCCGGACGATTCTTCCAGTTCCGACGGTTCCGCCGATTCCGCGCGGTCGGGCTCCGACGGCGGAGACGCCATTGCCAGGACCGCGCTTGCTGTCGTTGCGGATCCGCGCGAACCCCCACCGGGTACTCCGCCTGAGACCGCGGTCGTGTTCCGAAAACTTCCGGTATCCCCGGCCGATCGCGCGCCGGTCGGTGCGGTTGGTGCTTCTGGCATTCACATCGACCAGATCTCGATGGGCGCCACTTACGACCGCGGCAAGTGTGGCGGAGAAGCGCGCCGGTTTTCGTTGGCCGTCGGCGATCGTCCAAGTGTCTGCGTTCGCGTCGTGCACCAACGGACGAAAGAAGAGCTCGTGGTGCAGTGGGAGAAGCAGGGAGGAGCGAAGCGTCGCGGCAAGCTTCACGTCAAGTCGACCCACGCTTACCGGACGCGCACCTATCTGATGTTGCGGCAAGAGTATATTGGCGAGTGGACGGTCAAAATCCTGTCGCAAGACGGCGCGGAGTTGGCGGCATATTCATTCTCGGTCGTCGAGTGACCGCAACGGTCGCGACCTCAGCGGCTGACGTCGCGAGCGCTTGCGGTGCGTCGCCGTGTACCCGATAGTGGCGTTGTGGTGCACTCTACTCCAACGCT
Organism: Nannocystaceae bacterium; assembly: GCA_016763875.1. Taxonomy (GTDB): domain Bacteria; phylum Myxococcota_A; class Polyangia; order Nannocystales; family Nannocystaceae; genus JAESSZ01. The sequence continues at coordinate 6,621 of JAESSZ010000220.1, read as the reverse complement.
CGTGCTTGTGTGTGGGCTGGCTGCAGTTGCTTGCGCGACGGGCAGCAGCGAGCTGCCGCCTGGCGTAGGGCTCCCTGCCGATGACGAGGGTGGCGACACCGAGACCGATGACCCGACGACGTTCGGCCCGATCGACCCAACGACGGGGCTGACGACATTGGGCAGCTCGGGCGATTCGGCGGACTCGGGCGACTCGGGGGACGCCGTGTTGGACACCGACACCGGTGCTAGCGAAGACCTGTGCGGCAACGGGGCGCTCGACGCTCAAGAGAAGTGCGACGGCCAGGAACTTGGTGCAGACGACTGCGTCAGCCAGGGCTTCGACGAAGGTACGTTGGCCTGTGCGACGGATTGTGCGGCGTTCGACACGGGGGCGTGTGTCGGCTACGCTTGCGGCAACGACATGATCGAAGGCGAGGAGGTCTGCGACGGCACCGAGTTGGCGGGCGCCGACTGCGAGTCCGAAGGCTTCGACACGGGCGAGCTGGGGTGCGACAGAGACTGCGGGGGGCTCAATACCGACGGTTGTGTGCTCTTTTCCTGCGGTAACAATGCGGTTGAAGGCACCGAGACCTGCGACGGCTCGGACCTCAACGACCAGGACTGCACCTCGCAGGGCCAGGAAGGCGGCGCGTTGAGTTGTGCCGACAACTGCATGGGATTCGACCTGGGTGCCTGCAGTTGTGCGGAGCAGGATATCGGCAGCACGCAAGGGGTCGCCGCCGCATCAGGTAGCACAGCGGGTGAGGATGACTCTCTGGCCGTGAGTTGCGGGGACGGTGGTGGTGTCGACCGCGTTATCGCGTTCACGGCGCCGAGTGCAGGCGACTACGTTTTCGATACCGAAGGGTCGAGCTTTGATACGACACTCGCGGTGTTCGACTCGTGCGACGAGGAGTCCGAACTCGCTTGCGACGACGACTCTGGGTCGGGGACGACGTCATCGTTGTCGGTGACGCTGGCATCTGGACAGTCCGTGGTTGTGGTCGTCGACAACTACGGGGACGAGACGGGCAACTGGTTGCTCAACATCAACGCCTCCTCAAACGACTGCGACGAGGAGGACATCATGAGCATGGTCGGCGCAGCGGTGGCCACCGGCACCACTGTCGGGGAAGACGAGGACTTCGCGTTGAGTTGTGGCGGGGCGACCGGCTCAGTCGAGCGCGTCATCCGATTCTCGTCGCCGGCCACAGACTCTTTCACGTTCGACACCGTTGGCTCCGACTTCGACACCGTGCTCGCGGCGCTGGACACCTGCGACGCGGAGAGCTCGCTCGTCTGCAACGATGACACCGTCGGAACCTTGTCCGAGATCACGCTCGACCTCGTGCAGGGCCAGGAGATCTTCCTCGTCATCAGCGGCTTTAGTGGCGCAACCGGCAGTTTCGTCCTCAACGTCGCCCAGGGCTGAAGGAGACGCTCGGTCGGGGGTCGCATGCGATATCCTCGGCCACATGCACTACCGGCTGATCTTCGTGGGGTTTCTGGTCTGTGGTTGTAGCGGCGACGATGCTGGCGGATCGGGTACGGACGGCAGCGGGACCGAGGGCGCCTCCTCGACGTCGACCGCGGGCTCGGTGACAAGTCCGACACCGATGACCACCGTACCGACGACCAGCGCGGGCGTGTCTTCGGACGACGCGCCGAGCGACACCATGGCGGATGCAGACACGACGTCGCTCACCGACGGTGCGACCGAGGGGGAAGACTCCAGTTCCGACGGCGGGACAACGGGGCCCCTCAGCAATTGTGACTACGAAACCGTCGACGGGATGATCGTCATCGAAGCCGAGTCGTTGCCGATCGTCGATGAGTGGGTTGTTTCGATGGCCGAGCCAGGATTCTACGGCGATGGCTACATCGACTGGACGGGCGCCAGTTCGAACGGCACTCCCGGCAACGGCGAGATGACGGTCACGTTGTACTTCGGGGCGCCCGGCCGCTATCGGCTGCAATGGCGCAACCGAATCGGCGAGGGAAACAACACCACGGAGCACAACGATACGTGGGTGAGCTTCCCGGATGTGGACGGGTTCTTCGGACGCCGCGATGACGACGAAGACGAGCGGCGTGTGTACCCTCGGCCGCTGTGCGAGGACGCCGACGCGATGTCAGCGATCACCGACATGGACGGAGTCACGACGGCCGGCTGCCCCAGTGGAACGAGCGCCGACGGTTGGTTCAAGGTCTACTCCTCGGGCGCATCGGATTGGAGCTGGTCGGCGTTTACCAGCGACAACGACGCTCACGAAGTCGTTGTTGAGATCGCTGCCGCGGGGGACTACACGATGATGTTGTCCGCCCGCGCCGACCGACACTTGCTCGATCGTCTCGTGATTCACGACGTCGCGTTGGACGATGCCGTCGTTCGGGCCGAGGAAAACGTAGAAACCGCCTGCCGTTGAGGGCATGCGGCGGTGAGTCTCGGCGCCCAGGGACCCACCAGCGCGGCATATTCCAGCGGCCGGTTTCGCGCCTGTCGACCGAGTCGAGGCGTGGCATACCCTTGGGTCATGCGGCTCGGTGTATTGCTCGCCTCTGTCCTGCTCATAGCGAGCTGCCAACGGTCCGGCCAACGAGCGGGGACCGACTTGCCCGAGGCAACGACGACCCTCGGAACGCAAGTCGCTGCCATGTCGATCGCGCTTGGCGTGGAGGCAGAACCTGCGTCAGGTCATGCGTCTGTTGACCAAGCGCCACGGTCGCTGTTGCTTGTTCACGGGCGGCTCATCGACGGTACGGGCGCCGACCCGCAGATGGACGTTGACGTCTTGGTGGAGGATGGTCGCATCGTCCAGGTGGGGACTGGGCTGCTCGTCCCGCCGTCGGCCCGCCTCGTCGATCTGGGGGGGCGCACGCTGCTGCCAGGATTCATCGATGCGCACGTGCACCTGAGTAGCTCGCCCTCGGAGGACTACGCGCATGGGGTGCTCGAGAGCGTCAAAGCATCCGAGGCCGATCTTGCGCTGTTGGGCGCACGCAACGCTCGAAGCACGCTCGAAGCGGGGTTCACGACCGTGCGAGTCCTGGGCGGAACGCTAGGCGATCGCGCGCTACGGGATGCGGTCCGCCAAGGTTTGGTGCCCGGGCCAAGGATGCTGGTGGCGAACCACGCGATCGGGATCACGGGAGGCCACTGCGATGCGACCAACGAGATGCACGCGGACATTTTTCCGACGCGCGGCGGGATCGAAGGTGGTGTGGCCGATGGCGGCGACGAGGTACGGCGTGCGGTCCGGTATCAAATCAAGCACGGTGCCGATGTCATCAAGGTGTGCGCTACGGGCGGCGTGATGTCGCAGGGGGACGCGGTTGGTGTCTCGCAGATGACCCGCGAGGAACTGCGCATTGCGGTGGAGACGGCCGTGCGGGCGGAACGAAAGGTCGCGGCGCATGCCCACGGCACGGAAGGGATCCGCGATGCCGTATGGGCTGGCGTGCACAGCATCGAGCACGGAAGCATGTTGGACGCTGAAGTCATCGCGATGATGAAAAAGCGAGGCACGTTCCTAGTTCCCACGCTGTACGTCGCGCGCGCGGTCGAAGAGCAGGCGGCGGCGGGGATGCTTTCGCCTGCGTCCGCGGCGAAGGTTGCGGAGATTACGCCGCGAATGCGCGCGAGCTTTGCCATGGCGGTGGCGGCTGGGGTCCGCGTGGCACTGGGTAGCGACGCGGGCGTGTTCGACCACGGGGAAAACGGCCACGAGTTCTCGGAGATGGTTCAGTTTGGCCTGGCTCCCATGCAGGCGATTGTTGCGGGAACCTCGGGGGCGGCGGAGCTACTGGGTTTGGACAACGTAGGGCGGGTCGCGCCTGGGATGCTGGCGGACTTGGTCATCGTGGAGGGGGATCCGCTGCTCGACATCACCACGCTGCAGAGACCGTCGATGGTCGTCAAGGGCGGCGTGGTCCACGTTGAGCCCACCTGGGTCGAGTGAACGGGGAGCCGCACGGCTGTGCGGTCCCTGGTAGCATCCCGGCCTCGAATGCATCGTCGACTCTGCACCACCACCGGTTTGCTCGCTGGCTTGTTTGCCATCGCCGCCTGCGGGCCCGACTCGACGACGGTTTCACCCGACAAAGGGTCGGCCGCGCCTGAACAGTTAGGCGGGATCGCACTCGAGTTGGACGAAGCGCGCATGTTCGCAGCGATCGAGCATTTGGCTGCCGATGCTCTGCACGGGCGATACTCGTTGGCTGTCGCGGACCTCGGTGCCGCGGCGGACTACATCACCGCGGAATACAATAAGGTCGGACTCAAGCCCGTTGGCGAGTCCTTTCGCACCCCGTTCACCATCGAGTCGGGGTGGGAGCCAGGCCCCGACGTTCAGGTGTGGGTCGAGATCGGAGAGGAAGTCATCGAGTTTTCGGCGGACAAGATTGGCTCGCTTGCCAACGGCAACGGTGACGTCGTGTTCGGCGATGCCACGTTTGTTGGCGCCAAGACCCCCAAATCGGTCAACGGCGCGATCGCGATTGCGCACGTCGCCGGAGATACGGGGGTGACCGGACTCCGTGCGCGTGCCAACGAACTCGAGAAGGCTGGCGCGCGTGCGATCGTGCTCATCGCTCCATCGCTCGCCACCACGGATGACCGGATTGACGCGGCGGTGCCTGTGGTCGTGATGGCGGAGTCCGACGCGGTTCGTTGGATGCCGAAGGGACGCAAGGCGGTCGGTAAGAAGATCCCAGGCCTGAAAATCTCGTTGGCCGCCAAGCAGCTTCCCGTACAGCACCCGTCGTTCAACCTGCTGGCGTGGATCCCAGGTACGGACAAGCCCGATGAGATCGTAATCCTAGGGGCGCACTTCGACCATATTGGTACCAATGAGTTCGGGCACGCCTGCAGTCGCGTCGATGACGACACGACTTGCAATGGCGCAGACGACAATGCAAGCGGGAGCGCCATGGTTCTCGAGATCGCGCGGACGTTGGCGGAGTCGGGGTATCAGCCGCGCCGGACGTTGGTGTTTGCCCACTTCGCAGGTGAGGAGTTGGGGCTTCTCGGTTCTAAAGCGCTGGCCGACGAGCCGCCCGATGCTGCTCCCTTCACCACCGGCAAGGTGGTCGCGATGATCAACCTGGATATGGTCGGTCGGTACCGCGAGGATGCGGGCCTTCAGGTTGGGGCGGTCAGCTCAAGCGACCAGTGGCGCGAGCTCGTGGAGGCGGCCGGTCCCCAGGGCTTGCGCCTAGTGTTCGAACGCTCAGTCACCGCGCGAAGCGACCATGCGAACTTTTACAGCAAGAAGATTCCGGTGCTCTTCTTCTTCACCGGGTTGCATGACGACTACCATCGGGTCGGCGACCACGCTGAAAAAATCAACCGTGAGGGCATGGCGGCGATCGCTAGAATCGTTGGGCACCTGACGACAGCCGTGGGCAATGGTGCGCGGCTAGACTGGTCCGAACCTCGATCTGCCGATGAAGGCGCGGTTTCCCGGTTACCCGCGTCGGACGCCAAGACGATCGAACAGCCCTGATCCCAAGGGCAGGGGTCACAAGCTGCTACTGTGCACGCGCGTGACGTCGGGGACAAAGCGAGAGGACCTTCCTGGGCTCGAGCTGGGGGCGATTGTCGACGGCAAGTACAAGATCGAGGGGCGCCTCGGTGCTGGCGGTATGGGCGTGGTCTACGAGGCGACGCATATCCAGTTGCGCAAGCGTGTCGCTATCAAGATGCTCGCGCCCGAACTCGCGCAGCGCGAAGATTTGATCGCGCGGGTCATTCGTGAAGCGCGCTCGGCGAGCGCGACCGGCCATCCCAACATCGCACTCGTGACCGACCTTGGTTGGCTGCACGGCACGCCCTTCCTGGTCATGGAACTCGTCGTGGGCGAAACGCTCGAGGACCGCGTTCTCAACGCGGGACCGATGGCCGTGCCCCGTGCGGCAAACATAATCTGCCAGATTTTGGACGGCCTGCAGGCGGTGCACGACGTTGGGATCATTCATCGAGATCTCAAGCCGAGCAACGTCATGTTGGTCCAGGATCGGAGGCGCGGCCTGGTCGTGAAGCTGCTCGACTTCGGGATCAGCAAACTGAGTGAGCCGGACCCGGAGGACCAAGGGCCCGCGCTGACCCGGCCGGGCGCGATCATGGGAACGCCGCGACACATGGCGCCCGAGCAGGTCCTTGGCGACGAGGACATCGACCACCGCGCTGATATCCACAGCGTTGGGTCATTGCTGTACTGGCTGCTGGTCGGGCGCGCGCCGTTTCGGGCGGACAATGCGACGGCGACCATGGCCAAGGTGCTGCAGGGCGACTACGACCGCCCGACCACGGTCATTGCTGGACTGCCTCGCGAACTCGATGAGATCGTTGCCAAGGCCATGGCGATCAAGCGGGAGCATCGGTTCGAGAGTGCCGATGCCATGCGTCGCGCGCTGCTGCCGTTTGCCAACGTGGAGCGCGCAGTGTCGACGCAGGCGCATGGCGCGGGCCCGCCGCGTGTCAGCGAGGACGGTCTCGCGCTTGAGCCGGATCATCTGCCACCTCTGGCGGCAGTGTCGGGGACCGAAGTCGGGACTGGGAGTGCCTGGCCCAGTGCGGCGGGGAGAGCAGTGGGATCGCCGCTGCCAGGGACCGTGCTGCCCGTCGGGGACCCGAGCTTG
>JAESSZ010000219.1 GCA_016763875.1 Nannocystaceae bacterium | reverse complement strand
TCACCGGGCGTCCCGTCGATACAAAAAACCTGGGGCCGGCCACGCCGTCGAAAATCGCCTGGGCTCAGCTGCTGGCCCGTATCTTCGCCATCGATGTCTTGAAGTGCCCACGCCTTGGGTACGACGGCAAGCTCAAGGCCACCGCGGCCGTGCTGCAGTCGCGCGAGATAGCGCTGTTGCTCTACGGCGCGCGCGGGCCACCGAAACCGAGCCCTCCCGGCCAGCTTAGTTTTCTCAACTTCGGCGGATCGTTCGCGAGCCCCACCCAACGCGACGGGCAGCGCCGTGGTTATCGCGCGCCCGCAGCAACGGTCGATGGCATGCCGCGAGTGCTGACCGGTAATCCCAGCCACGGATTGGGCCCCGCTCATCCGTCAACGCCGCCGCTGTGCGCGACTTTTGCTCGTCCGGCGCCACTGCGCGCGGCCCGCCCCGACTCCACAGCTGAAATTGCCCATTCCGATCGCCTATACGCGAGGCCCTTCCAGCCGACGGTCGTCCGAGGCTTCTCAGAATACACCCGCATCACGATCAGCAGGTCGCGGGCATGCGTGGTGATGGCCGTCCGGATCAAGGCGCCGTACTCTCGGCCCGCCCCTGGGTCATGGATCGAACACGGCCCCGTGCCCGCGCCACCACGGTCGTCGCTTCGTGACTCGGCGTCAGTTGCTCCATCAGCAACGCCGGAGAGATCAACGAGCGAAGCTCTGCGATTCGAACGTCGTCGGTCAGCGGGAAACCCCGGATGCCTAAGTGCCCCATGCCCCGAGCATTCCCGGAACAACCGCGCGAGGCAATACAAAACGCGCGGAGATTTGAGCACCTCACGGGGCATCAGTTGAGGTAGACCTACTTACCGAAGGAAGTCGTGACCGACGAACCCCCGCCCCGTTGTGAGCCGCCCGCTAGACGCGCTCGGCCCCGCGCCGCCGAACTGAGGCCTGACCGACTAACCGTCGCCACCGATGCCAGGAAACGGAGGCGTCCGAGTATCGACACTCCGCGGCCCACGTTTCAAGCGTTTGGCTTGGTCGCAGCCAAAGAAGCGGCCGCATCGGCCGTAGAGTCCGAGGTGGCTCGGGCATCCGTACTTCGGGGGTTGTTTGGCGATCAGGAACCCGCGCCAAGCGTCGGACGATACGTCTTACGAACGCTGCTCGGGCGCGGTGCCCACGGCCGGGTGTTCGTCGCCGATGACCCTGTGCTGAGACGTCAGGTTGCGGTCAAGCTCGTCTCTCGAACTCGTTCCCGTGGGGAGGCGGAAGCATTGGCTCAACTGTCACATCCGAATGTGGTGCGGGTGTTTGACTGGGGGAACGACCGCGGACAGGCGTTCATCGTGATGGAGTTGGTCGACGGCGTCGATCTCGGACGCGTGATGACCGAAGAGGCACCCAACACGGCTCAGATCCTGGCGTTGTTCCGGGATGCGGGCGCGGGGCTCGCTGCCGCTCATCGCGAAGGGCGGTTCATCGAGATTTCAAGCCCGCCAATGTACTCGTCACCCGAGCCGGCGTGGCGAAAGTCGCGGACTTTGGCTTGGCACGGACCGGTACCGCGACGATGACGGAGGCAACGGTTGGACAAGTAATCGGGACGGTCCCCTATATGGCGCCCGAGCAGCAGGGTGGAAGAAGTGTCGACGCCCGCGCCGATCAATATGCGTTTTGCTCCGCACTGTGGGAAGCGCTCGACGGCGCGTTGCCCTTCGCCTCCCAAACCCAGAGCTTCGCATCGCTGTTGGACGCAAAGCGAAACGGCGTCGGTGCTCGACGTCCTCGTGGTGCGCCCGGCTGGCTTGTCTCGGCGCTCCGTCGAGGCCTCGCGCCGCAACCCGAGGAACGATTCGCATCGATGGATGCCCTGCTCGCCGCACTGCGTCGGGGACGTCGATACTGGAGGGGAGTCGGGGCCCTGGGCGCCGTTGCAGTGCTGACAATGTGGGGAACAACCAGGTCCGATGTCTGTCACCCAGAGATTCTGGTGTTCTCTGGGGCTCCGGACGTGGCGCAGGCGTTCAAGGCCACGGGATTGGCCGTCGCTTCGGAGCAGGCCGAACGCGTCACGGCGAGGTTGGTCGCCTACGCTTCCGAGTGGAGCGACGCCCACCGCAGCGTGTGCATCGGACCCCGTCGTTGGCCGCGGTTAGAGTGCCTCGCCCAGGGCCGAGCGGGCTTCGAGACCCTTGTCGAGGTCCTGTCACACGCGACCCGATCGGACGTCGGAAACGCGTGGTCGGCCGTCTCGTCTCTTCCCGTCCCCGATGCCTGCCTCACCACCCAGTCGACACAAGAGGCCTCGATCGCCGCCCCAAAGATTTGGGAGGATCTTGAGCGCGCGAGGGTGCTGCAGCGAGCGGGACGGCTTGAGGCCGCGTTAGCGCTGGCCCGACGCGCAGACCGAAACGCCGCAGCGCAGGGCCCGGCGCTGCGAGCCCACACCAGTTTTCGGGTGGGGCGGATCCTGCTGCTGTCCCAGCAGCCGCAACACGCGCTGGAGCAACTCGAGCATGCCTTCTTCGCGGCACGGGCTGCGGGAGACTCCGGCATGGCGTCCGCAGCCGCAATCCAGGTCGCCAATGCGGCTCAAATCGTGGCGACCGACGAGGTGGTTGTGCAGTGGCTTCGGCATGCCGAAGCCGAGCTCGAGCGCGCTGGCAATCCTCCCGGACATCGGGTCGCGCTACTCACCGCCCGAGGCAACCGCAGTTCTGAGCGCGGAGACCTGGAGGCGGCGCTCATCGATTTCGACGAGGCACTGGAGTTGAGCCAGGACGAAACACAGAGGATCTCGCTCTTGACCAATCGAGGGCTCACACACCTTCGACACGGCGACCTCATCGTGGCAGAAGCCGACCTGCGACGTTCGCTCGAAGCACAGATCGCGCTTCGTGGCGCGGACGATGCGAGGCTCGCGGGCGTGCTCAACAACCTGGCGTTAGTCCTTTGGGACCGCGGCGAGCTCGACGAAGCCGAGCGGTTTCTGCAACAGACCCACGCGCTTGCAGTGAGTTCAGCGGGCATGGCCTCGCCCGATGCGTTGCGAGCTCTGCTCAACTTGGGGTTGCTCGCTTTCGACCGAGAGGACTACGACAACGCGGCCCGGCTCGCTCGCACCGTTCGCGATGCCCGTATCGACGCCTTCGGACCCGAACATCGCTCGGTGTTCGTTCCCACCCTCAACCTAGGAAACGCACTCCTCGCGCTCGGGCAGGTCGAGAATGCGATCTCAGAGTATCGAACGGCGCTGGAGATCGTCGCCCAGGATCACGGCCCGGAACATCCTCGGGCCGCCTACGTGCTCACGGGTTTGGGCGCGGCGCTCAGGCAGGCCGGAAGAGGGCGCGAGGCGCGCGAGGTCCTGACCCAGGCGACGAAGATTCGAGACACCACGGGCGCAAGCGTCGAGCTGCGGATCGAGACATGGGCCGAGTTCGCTCGTGCACTGCATGCGGCTGGCGCTTCCAACACCGAGCTCGACGCCGCGCTTGGGGTGCTGCAGACGCTCTACGCACAGATCGACCCGCAGCGCGACGCCGAGCAACAGGCGTTGTTGTCGGAACTGGGTCGTGCGATTCGGATGCAAAAGAGAATCGGTCGGCGGTAGGCTGCATCGACCATGGCCGAGGAGATGGACGACGGCGCGTTGCTCGACCGCTGGATCGATAAGGATACCGCCGCCGGACGCTCGCTCGTCGAGCGCCACTTCGAGTCCGTACACCGTTTTTTTCGCAGCAAGATCGATCGCGGTGCCGAGGACTTGACCCAACGCGTGTTTGCGGCCTGCGTGGCCGAGCCCCAGCGGTTTCGAGGAGAGGGTACGTTTCGCGCCTATCTACTGGGTATCGCGCGCCACATCCTCTTCAACCATTTTCGCAAGCAACGCCGCGAAGTACGGGCGCTCGACTTCGGAGTCGTCTCCATGGAAGAGTTGCAGCCATCGCCGACCTCCGCATTGGCAATGCGCGGTGAAATGCGGCTGCTTCATGCCGCGTTGCGTCGGTTACCACTCGACCTCCAGATCGTGCTGGAGCTTCACTACTGGGAAGGTGCAACCACGGCAGAGATCGCTCGCATCGTCGAAGTTCCGGTGGGCACGGTGAAGACGAGACTAGCCCGGGCTCGGCGGCGGTTGGGCCGTGAGATCGAGGCCGCACGAGCGGAGCCGGGGCTGATCGAGAGCACCTTGAACGGCGTCGAGGGCTGGCTAGAAGGAATCCGCCAGCTCTACTGAGAAGCGGTCGTGGCCAGGCTCGAGTCGCAACGGAACGAACTTCCGGGTTGTGCTGCATAGGCCGAGGCACCTCGCGACCGCTGGGCCCCAAGATCCAACCGTTCGACGGAACGGGTCCGTCAAAACCAGGTCAGGTACGACAATGTTGGGCCGATGTCCCCCAGCGGCGTTCGTCCGCCGACCCTACAGTCCCAGCGAGCCCCGGCGGCGAGCGGAGCTCTTCTTTCGACGTGGAGACGCCGAGCTCAAGGCCGGCGATCTGGCCGAATCACAGCGCTGGATCCGACGCGGACTCGACGAGGTCGAGGGCCAGCGGGGACTCGAGCTCGAGCGAGCGCAGCTCTACGAGGCTCTGGGCAACACCCTGCGTCGGACCGATCGACCCGCCGAGTCGATCGAGGCCTACGACCGCGCCG
>JAESSZ010000218.1 GCA_016763875.1 Nannocystaceae bacterium | reverse complement strand
TGCGCGCCAAACACGATTCCAATGGCCTATGAACTTGGCGTCCGACCAACCGAACACCTCCAGTGCAATCGACCGGATTTCCGGACAGTCCCCGATAGGGGCCCGAGGGGAGGAGCGCGGGTATCGTCCCGTTATGGGACTCGAATCCTCACGCCGCGTTTATCGGTGTCCCCGATGAGCCCCAAGAGCCCGAGCGGAGGCGCCGGATTCCTGCGGCCTGAGGACGGGGCCCGTCAACCGACAGAGTTGGAGATTGCCTGTTCAAGATTCGCGACTGCCAGAACATCGAAGCGGATCGTTCGTCGACTCGCCGTGCTCGAACCGCCGCAGGTGCGTATTCCGGTGTCCAGCGAGGCGCCCGCTCAGTCGTCGAGATCGAGGTCATGCAGGATCCGGTCGAGCGCCACTTCCGCGACGCCCGAGGATGAACGTGGGGGAACTCGTAGTGCCCACCAGTCCACACCAACTGGCCGACTGTCGCGCTCGCATGTCCGTTGTGCGACGGCTCCCATCGTTCCGTGGGGCGGGCCACAATCGGCAGAACTCCCGATTTTGATTGGCGTAACGCCTACGGCAGCCAAACTACGGCAGCGCAGCGCGGTCGATAATTCCGCGCAGGACGGCGGCGTCGATCTCGTTGACGTCCGTGAATCGCAGCGCGACCCCGTGCTGCCGCCTGTGCACGTTCGGTGTCGCGATACGGACGATCTCCGCCTGCAATGACAGAGGATTTCGAGAGGCGCCGCGTGGCACCTCAACGCGGACCTCCTGGCCCACCTGTACGGCCGGGTTACCGTGGAGTAGGGCGCCCGCAGGCGAGAGATCCACGGTCCGCGCTCGAAGCTATACACGGTCGCCCGCGTACATGCTCAGCGGAACGGAAACCAGCGTTCTGGGCAGCCTCCGACGCTCTTGAACTCCGTTCGCACGTTCCACCATCGACGCCACGGTCATATCACCTTTGTGTAGCGCCACAAGACCGATTCGGGCCTCAAACCGGGGCGAAGCCGCGCATTTGGGCCAGTATAGGCCTCATCTTGGATCTCACGGCCCCGACATTGCTGGGGTTTGCGTGAACCTTGTCCCTCGCGATGGAAGCGCACCCGTTGTTGCGGTCCTTACAACCGACGCGAGGTGCGAAATTGACCCGGGTTGTGGACCTTGGTTGACCACAATGTCGGCGTGGTGTTCACCTCGGGCGCCCGCCGAGCCGGCTCCCACGAGGGGAGGCGCCTTGTTCCGGTCGCTTGGAAGCACGCTTGAAGGTTCACTTCATCGGGATCGGCGGAACGGGTATGGGCGGGGTCGCCCAACTACTCAAGCAGGCGGGCCACGAGGTTCGCGGTTCCGACACGGGCGTGTATCCGCCGATGTGCGACCAGTTGGCCGCCGCCGGGATCGAGGTTGTCGAGCACTACTCGGCCGCGAATCTTGAGTGGGCCCCAGACTGCGTTGTCGTGGGGAACATCTGCCGCAGCGACCACGTCGAGGTCGTCGCTGCCCGCGAGCGGGAAATCCCACTGGAGAGTTTCCCCAGCGCCTTGGCCCGGTTCGTTCTTCCCGGGCGGCAGTCCCTGGTCGTGGCCGGAACGCACGGCAAGACCACCACCACGTCGCTGCTGGCGTGGATCCTACGCAGCGCCGGGTGCAAGCCCACGTACTTGGTCGGCGGCGTGCCGCTCAACCTCGGACAGGGCGCGGCGCACGGCGAGGGCGAGGCGGTCGTGCTCGAGGGCGACGAATACGACACCGCGTTCTTCGACAAGGGCGCCAAGTTCATGCACTACGCCCCTCGGCGCGCGATCCTCACGAGCGTCGAGTTCGACCACGCGGACATCTTCAGCGACATCGAAGAGATTCGCGAAGTGTTCGGCCGCTTCGTAGAGTCCATCGATGAGGCCGGCGACCTCATCGTCAACATGGAGGACTCCGAGGCTCTTGGGGTCGCGGCGCGTGCTCGCTGCAACGTTGTGCGCTTTCTGGTGCTGCCGGACTCCGGCGGGGATGTGACGTCGGCGGAGTTTTGTATCCGTCGGTTGAGTCGCGCGGGGGCCCGTCGCACGACCTTCGAGTTGTTCGAGGACGGGGTGAGCGCTGGCGAGGTCAGCATGCAGTTGTACGGTCGGTACAATCTCAGCAATGCCCTGGCCGCGACCGCGCTCGCGCGCTGCCACGGCGTCGGCCTTGAGGCGATCAAAGATGCGCTGCGACGTTTCCGGGGCGTGAAGAAGCGGCAGGAGCTGCTCGGCATGGCCCAGGGCGTGCGGGTGATCTTCGACTTTGCCCATCACCCGACCGCAGCGTCGCTCACAACGATCTCCGTCCGACGTCGCTACCCGGACCACTCGCTTCATGTCTGCCTTGAGCCCCGCAGCAGCTCCTCGCATCGCCGCGCCTTCGCCGAAGGGTTCACCGGTAGTTTCGATGCCGCCTCCTACGTGTACCTGGCGCCGCTGTACCGCCCCGAGAAAGTCCCGGAGGCTGAGCGCCTCGACTGCGCCGTACTGGCACGGGCGATAGGCGACCGCGGCGTCGACGCGCAAGCCTTCGAGACCATCACGGCGCTGGGAGCGGCGGTTATCGACAAGGCCGTGCCCGGCGATACGGTCCTGCTGTTGTCCTCGGGTGATTTCGGCGGTCTTGGCGCACAGTTGCTGCTTGGACTGGGCGACGCCGTCTGTTTCGGGACCCCTGAAGATCTTGTGGCGGTCAATCGGCTGCTGACGGGCTACGACATCCCCACGGTCGATGGCTCGGATGACGTCGAGACCCTGGTGATGCGGGGAGACGAGGCTGGACAAATTGCGGGCACCGTCAGCCTCCAGGCAACCGGCGACTCGGCGTTCTTGTTCGGGCTCGCGGTGACCCCCGAACGGCGCGGCGAGGGTCTCGGCTGGGTGCTCGGCGACTGCGTGTTACGTCGTTCCAGGACCCTTGGCGTGCGTCGCGTCTATCTGGTCACGAGTGCAGCTGCCGACTTTTTTGGCGGCAAGCTCGGCTTCCGTCCGGTCGAGGCCGACGCGGTCGAGCCAGCCGTGCGCGACACGACGAATTTCGCGACCAACGTCGGTCTCCCCGATGCGGTTTGCATGGTGCTGGACCTCCCCCCGGAGGCGTGACCGTGCCAACCGCGCAATCGCGAAATCGGCCCGCGACAAGCCTTAGCAACGCGGATCTCGCGTCCCAGCGTAGTTGACTCAACCGCGGGGGAGTCCTAGGGTCCGCGACCGACGGTGACCTCGAAACAACTATCCCCCGAGATCGAGGCCCGGATCGAAGCACTCCGGCCACGCTTCCCTGTGGAGCACGCCGACAAGGCGATGTGCATTCCGGTGTTGACGATGGCCCAGGAGCAGTTCGGGCATGTCGACGAAGAGGTCTGCACGCTCGTCGCGACCGCGCTGAACCTTCCGCCCGCACACGTGCTGGGTGTTGCGACGTTCTACACGATGTACAACAACAAGCCGGTGGGTCGATTCCACCTGCAGATCTGTACCAACATCGGCCGCCAGATCCTGGGGGCGTACGACGTCTGGGCGCAATGCAAACGACGGCTTGGCGTCGGCAATCACGGCACCACTGAGGACGACAACATCACGCTGTCCGAGGTCGAGTGCATCGCCGCCTGCGGTTACGGGCCCGTGGCCCAGATCGCGGAACGTCTCAAGCCCGACATTCCGTTGTACTTCGAGAACCTCGATGCTGAGCGCATGACGAAGATCCTGGACGCACTGGAAGAGGGTCGCGTGCCGACGGAGTTGGGGAGCTAGCGATGGGCTACTTCGACGTCAAGATCATCAGCGAGCACTTCGATGTGCCCGAGGCGAAGTCGCTGGACTACTACGAGAGCAAGGGCGGCTACCGCATGGCGCGGCAGGCCACCAAGACGGCCCCGGCCGAGATTCACGCGGAGGTCAAGAAATCGAACCTGCGCGGACGCGGGGGGGCTGGCTTTCCGACCGGAATCAAGTGGGGCTTTGTCCCAAAAGACTCCGAGACCGTCTATCTCGTGGTCAACGCCGACGAGAGCGAGCCGGGGACGTTCAAGGATCGTCACATCCTGTTTTGGAACCCGCACGCGCTCATCGAAGGGATGATCGTTGCGGCGCGGTCGCTGGGGGTGCGCAGCGCGTACATCTACATCCGCGGCGAGATGCTGCGTGAAGCCCCGATTGTTCAAGACGCCATCGATCAGGCGTACGCCAAGGGGTATCTGGGCGAGCGCTGCTTTGGCTCAGACATGCACCTGGACATCACGTTGTACCGAGGCGCGGGCGCGTACATTTGCGGCGAGGAGACCGCGCTGCTCTCGAGCCTCGAAGGCGGCCGTGGCTGGCCGCGTCTCAAGCCTCCGTTCCCCGCGGTCAAGGGTCTGTGGGGCAAGCCCACCATCGTCAACAACGTCGAGACGATCGCGAACTTGCCTTGGATCCTCGAGCACGGCGGGCAGGCGTTCGCCGATCTGGGGGTGGGGCGGTCCGGCGGGCTGCGGGTTGTTTCCGTGGGTGGCCACATCAACAAGCCCGGCGTGTACGAGTTGCCGCTCACGGTCACGGGCAACCAGCTCATCGAGGAAGTCTGCGGCGGCATGCGTGGCGGCCGGAAGGTCAAGGCCGTCATTCCCGGGGGCGTGTCGATGCCCGTGTTGACGCCCGGGGAGTTGGACGTTCCCTTCGAGTTCGACGCGCTGCAGACCGACGAACGCATCGCCGAGGTTGAAGTCTCGCCCGGGGTTGCATTCGACCTTGGCGGCGGCAAGACCCTGCGCACAATGGCGGGCTCCGGTGGGGTCATCGTCATGGACGAGCAGACCGACATGGTCAGTGCCGCGTGGCGCATCGTGCATTTCTTCGCGGAGGAGAGTTGTGGCCAATGCACGCCTTGTCGCGAAGGCACCGGCTGGCTCGCGGCGGTGGTGAAGCGCATCGACCAGAAACAGGGTCGTCCTGGGGACGTGGACTTGGTGGCCTCGATCGCCGACGGCATCGCGGGCAATACGATCTGCGCTCTGGGCGACGCGGCCGCATGGCCGACGCTGGCGTTTCTCACGAAGTATCGTGGTGAGTTCGAGGCCAAGATAAAGAGCAGCAACTACAAACCCCGCGCCACGCGCGAGAATAAGGCGAGCTGACCGTTGTCGGGATCCCTAGTCGTCTTCTATGCGTTCGCCATCATGGCGGTCGTCTCGGCGTTGTTCACCGTGACCCGTCGCAATCCGGTAGTCGCGGCCGTCTGGCTGGTCGCTTCCTTCTTCGCCGTCGCCGTTTGCTACGTCTTGCTCTCGGCGTCGTTCATCGCGGTGCTTCAGGTGCTGGTGTACGCGGGGGCGATGATGGTGTTGTTCGTCTTCGTCATCATGGTGCTCGACGTCAGTGAGACCGGCGAGGCTACCCATCGACGACCCACGCGTGTCCGGCAGCTCGGCTACTACGGCGCGGTTGTCGTGGGCGTTGGTCTGCTCTTTTGGGTGCTTTCGGGCACGTTGGCGCGCCAATTCCTGACGCCCGGCGCAGACCTGCGCAACCAGCCCGAGTTTGGTTCCGCGGACGCGGTAGGACGCGTGCTTTTTGGGCAGTACCTGTTCGCGTTCGAGGCGATATCGATGTTGCTGCTCGCGGCGGTGATTGGCGCCGTGGTGGTGGCACGCAGCCGTCGCGACCGTGAACGCGAAGCCAAAGACGAGGGCATGGACGAGGCCACGCGCGAGGCGGCCGGCCTGGATCCCCAGGAGACGCCCGCTGCCCCTGGACTCATTGGGCCGACCCCGGCCCATGACTACGGCGCGCCGTCGGCCGGCGGCCACGAAGGAGGCGTGTAAATGCTGTCCATCACGCATTTTCTGGCGCTGTCTGGCGCACTGTTCTTGATTGGCGTGTGCGGCGTGCTGATGCGACGCAACGTGCTCATCGTGCTGATGAGTATCGAGCTGATGCTCAACGGCGCGAACATGTCGCTGATCGCGTTCTCTCGGCTGTGGGGCAACCACGACGGGCAGATCATGGCGATGTTCACAATCGCGGTGGCGGCGGCGGAAGCGGCGGTGGGACTGGCTATTGTCGTCAGTATCTTCCGGTCGCGCGCTGGCACCGATATCGACGACCTCGGTTTGCTTCGAGATTGACACCGTCCGCGGGAAGCCTTCGACGATGCCCAACGCCGATCAAATCGCCTACAACCTGATCTACATCCCACTGTTCCCGCTGTTGGGCGCACTGTTCAACCTGTTGTTCGGCAAGTTGTTGTTGCGGATCGCAGGTGACCGTCTCGGGCGGGAGCTCGTCCACATGGTCGCGATCGCGGCTGTCGCCTTCTCGTGTTTTTTCACGATCTCGGCCGTGTGGACTGAGATGCACATCAAGGGGCACGACGCCCTGACTCAGTCGGCCTATCTGTGGATCTACTCTGGAGAGACGCAGATCGGCCTCGACTTGCTGCTCGACCACTTGTCGGCGGTGATGTGCATGGTCATCACCGGGGTGGGTCTGCTGATCCACATCTTCTCGGTGGGCTACATGGACAAGGACCCGGACTACCCGCGGTACTTCGCCTACCTCAACCTGTTCACGGCATCGATGCTGATCTTGGTACTCGGCGCCTCGCTGGTGGTGACCTTTGTTGGCTGGGAGGGGGTCGGGGTGTGCTCCTACTTGCTCATCGGCTTCTGGTACACCGACGAAAGCAAGGCCAGCGCGGGAAAAAAGGCGTTCATCATGAATCGCATCGGCGATTTCGGCTTCATCATGGGGATGCTGCTGATCTACGTCACGGTGCATTCGCTCGACTTCCAGGCGATCGCCGACATGTGTTCGGGCGGCGTCGATTCGCCGTTTGTGACGCACGCGGTTTGGGGCGTGCCGGTCGCGACATTGGCGACGCTCTTTCTGTTTTTGGGCTGCACGGGCAAGTCGGCCCAGATCCCGCTGTTCACTTGGCTGCCCGACGCAATGGCGGGCCCGACCCCGGTCTCGGCGCTGATCCACGCGGCGACCATGGTGACGGCAGGGGTGTACCTCGTGGTCCGCCTGAACTTCTTGTTCGTATTGGCGCCGTTCACGATGGCGGTCATCGCGGTGGTCGGTGCCGTCACCGCGCTGTTCGCCGCGACCATCGCGGTGACACAAAACGACATCAAGAAGGTGCTCGCGTACTCAACCGTGAGCCAGCTCGGCTACATGTTCCTCGCCGTCGGGATGGGGGCCTGGGGGGCTGCCATCTTCCATCTGGTGATGCACGCATTCTTCAAGGCGTGCCTGTTCCTCGGCTCGGGTGCGGTCATCGAGGCTTGCCACCACAATCAGGACATTCGCGAGATGGGAGGGCTTGCCGAGAAGATGCCGGTCACCTCCAAGACCTTCTTGGTGTCGTGTCTCGCGATCTCTGGCGTGCCGCTGTTTTCGGGGTTCTTCTCGAAGGACGAGATCCTCCTGCACGCGTACGTCAACGCTTCGCAGTGGTCCGTCGGGCTGAACTACGTGGCGTATGTGTTCGGCCTGCTCGCGGCGTTCTGCACCGCGTTTTACATGTTCCGGCTGTACTACTTGACCTTCAAGGGCGAGTTTCGCGGCGACCATCACACGTGGAAGCACCACGTGGGCGAGGTCTGGATCATGTCGATGCCCTTGGTCGTGCTGGCGGCCTTGGCCGCGTTTGGCGGGCTGCTGGGCGTCCCACACGTGCTGGGAGAGATGGTCGGTGGAATCCCCCACGTGTTTGACGCGTGGCTAGCTCCGGTCACCGATATCGCCCATCGCTTCAATCACTCGGGTTTGGCCACGGCGGTCAGCGATCCCGACAGCAACTACTTCCTCGGCGTTCGCGAGGGCTTTGCACACGACGGGCACGTCGAGGGCACGGTCGAGTTGGTCATGATGGCGGTCAGCGTGACGGTGGCGGTGGCGGGCATCGCCTTGGCACGCCAGCTGTACATCAACGGTCCGTCGGACGCTGCGGCCCGCTACGCCAAACGGTTCGGCTTGCTGTACACGATAAGCCACGGCAAATACTGGGTCGACACGATCTACGACAACCTCATTGTTCGCCCGGTGCGGATGATCGGCGGGATTTGTTATCAGGTCTTTGACCAGCTGATCATCGATACGTTGGGTGTCAAAGGGGTGTCAGGCACGGTCGGTTTCCTCGGCAACCAGATTCGGCGCTGGCACAACGGCAACGTGCGGCGCTACCTCGTGGTGCTGCTACTGGGTGTCGTTGGGGTGCTGGCCGCGGTCTACGCCAACCCCACGATCAGCCAGATTGGCCCGTCCAAGGTCAACCCGCAGTTTGACCTCGGCGGGCTCAGGCCCACGCTCGGCCCCAGGAGAAAACCGCCGCGCCCTGCGGCACCAGCCGCACCACAACCGCCAGCCGCGCCAGCCGCGGAGGGAGCTGCCCAGTGAGCGACGTCCTCACCATCCTCTTGGTCCTCCCGATCGTCGGGGCCGTCATCGTTAGCACGCTGCCGCAGCGCGAAACGAACCTCGCCAAGGGCGTGGGCCTCGGCATCTCGGTCCTGCAGTTTTTGGTGTCTCTGTCCCTGCTCAGCGGCTTCGAGCTGGGTACGCCGGGCATGCAGTTCGAGACCAACGTGCCGTGGATCTCCGAACTTGGGATCAACTATCACGTCGGCGTCGACGGATTTTCGCTGTTCATCATTCTGCTGACGACGCTCCTGACGCCGCTGTGCATCTTGGGTGGATGGAAATCGATCGACAAACGCGGGCCGGAGTTCACCGCGGCGCTGCTGGTACTCGAGGTCGGGATGATCGGGGCGCTGATCTCGTTGGACCTCATCCTGTTCTTCACCTTCTGGGAACTGATGTTGGTGCCGATGTACCTCATCATTGGGGTGTGGGGCAGCGAGCAGCGGGTCGCGGCGGCGGTCAAGTTCTTCATCTACACGATGCTCGGCTCGGCGCTGATGTTGGCGGCGATCATCTATCTGGCCGTGGCCCACTACAACGCGACCGGTGGCGTGTGGACGTTCGATCTGGCCGCTTTGCAGCAGGTTGTGCTGACCCCGCGCGAGCAGACGTTCTGCTTTTGGGCGTTCATCGCGAGTTTTGCGATCAAGGTCCCGCTGTTCCCGGTGCACACGTGGCTGCCCGACGCACACACGCAGGCGCCGACACCAGGCTCGGTCATTCTTGCGGGCGTGCTGCTCAAGCTCGGTACCTACGGCATGCTGCGCTTCGCGTTCCCGCTGTTCCCGCTCGCCGCGGGGGAGGGCACGCTCATTCTCGGCATCTTGGCCGTCATCGGCATCATCTACGGGGCCCTCGTTGCCTACGTGCAAAGTGACGCCAAACGCCTCGTTGCGTTCTCGTCGGTCAGCCATATGGGCTTCATTGTTCTCGGCATCTGCTCGGTCAGCGTGCAGGGATTCACTGGCGCGACCTTTCAGAGCCTCGGTCACGGCCTGACCACAGGCGCGCTGTTCCTCGCGATCGGGGTGCTGTACGAGCGTCGGCACACCCGGCAACTCTCGGAGTTCGGTGGACTTGCCAAGGTCATGCCCTGGTTCACCGCGATGTTCATGATCGCCATGCTGGGCTCAGCGGGTCTACCGGGCATGGTGGGCTTTGTGGGTGAGTTCTTGATCCTCGTGGGCGCATTTGCGCACGGAGGACTCACCACGCCGTACATTCGCGAGCTGGTGCTAGTCGGGGCCGTCGGGGTGATCTTGGGGGCGGTGTACCTGCTGCACTTGTTCCAAAAACTGATGTTCGGGCCGATCACCAATCCGAAGAACGAACACCTCAAGGACCTGTCGCTGCGAGAACGCATCGTGTTCGCGCCGCTCATCGTGCTCATCATCGGCATGGGCGTGTACCCGCAGCCGTTCTTGTCGCGGATCAATCCGACGTCCAATGCGGCGGTCGCCGAGTTCAACCTCAAGCGCTGCGCGTCGATCATGCACGCGGGGTCTTGGGCTGATCACGCGGTAATGATGAGCGAGATTGACGGCTGCGAGGACCCGGAGCGACTCATCGCTGCGGTGTACGGCGACGAGCGTCCGTTTCCGTGGATCGAAGTGCCGACGGAGACACCCGAGGCGAGCCCGACCGCCGAGACGCAACCGCCCGCGCCACAGCCGGCCGCAGACCGACCGCAACAGGGGGCCCGATGATCTTTGAGACGATGATCCTCGAGACGATGATGATCGACACGGCGATGTTGGGTGCGACCGTCGGCGAGACCGTGGGCGCCCTCGCGATGTGGGTCCCCGAGTTCCCAGCCGTGGCCACGGCGGCCGAACCCGTCGCCAAGGCTCTTACCGCCTCGGAGCGGACAATGGCCGACATGGGCCATATCGGGGGCATGGTGATCCTCGCCGTGTGGGCACTGCTCTTGCTGCTCTCGGACGCGTTCGCCGGGGTTGGCACGCGCAACTTCCAACGTCGCCTCGCGCTGGTTGGGGTCGCATTCGCGTTCGCGGCCATTGCATCGCAATTTGGCGAGGCGGAGTACGACGCTGGTGTGCGGATCTTTGCCCGCTTCCTGGTCGTCGACCAGTTCTCGATGCTGGTGGACATGGCACTGCTGGCCGTCGTTGCCGCGGTGATCATGTTCTCGGGGGACTACGCGCGTACGCACCGTTTCGAGTACGGCGAGCAAGAAGCGCTGCTGTTCATCGCCGTGTTCGGGATGATGATCTTGTCCCACGCTGCCAACTTGCTGGCGCTGTTTTTGGGCATTGAGACCATGTCGATCGCCGTCTACGTGCTCGTGGGCGCGCGGTGGAACAAGCGCGAGTCGGCGGAGGCCGCGTTCAAGTATTTCGTGATGGGGGCGTTCTCCTCGGGGATCCTGCTGATGGGCCTGGCGCTGTTGTACGGCGGTACTGGCACGCTCGACCTTCGCGAGATCCAGGGCCAGATCATGGGGGCGTTCAACGCCTGGGGGGGAGCTCAAAGCGCGGTTTCCAAGCTGTCGGAACCGCACCTACTGGAAGGCGCGCGACTCGTTCACGCATCCACTGCGGTCAAAGCCATCGCGCCCGCCATGCTGATCATCCCGGGCATCCTCATGACGCTGGGCGCGCTGCTGTTCAAGATCAGCGCGGTCCCGTTTCACATGTGGACGCCCGATGCGTACGAGGGCGCGCCGACACCAGTCACCGGTTTCATGGCCGTGGGGGTCAAGATCGCGGGATTCGCCGCGCTCTTGAAGCTGTTTGTCGGCACTCTGTATTTCAAACGTCTGGTCGAGGCGCCGTACGGATGGACCTCGATCGTCGCGATCGTCGCGCTGGCGTCCATGACCGTGGGCAACCTCGCGGCACTGCGGCAGGGCAACATCAAGCGACTGCTGGCGTACAGCTCCGTCGCGCACGTCGGCTACCTGCTTATCGGCGTGGTCGCGGCGGCGAGTTTCTACGGCAGCGCGCGCGGGACCGCGGTCTTGCAGAACGTCGACCAGGAGATCTGGGCGCAGCAAACCGGCGATGCGGCGATCGCTGGCGTCCTGTTCTATCTGGGCGCGTACGGTATCGCGACACTGGGCGCGTTCGCCTGCGTGGCGTGGTTGGGCTCGAACAAGAAAGAGGCCGTCGCAGTGCATGAATGGTCGGGGCTGGCCTCGCGTCACCCGGGTATGGCGTTTGGCATGATGGTCTGTTTGCTGTCGCTGATGGGCTTGCCGCCAACGGCGGGCTTCATCGGCAAGCTCATGGTGTTCAAGTCCGGCCTGGAAAACAGCAACATGCTGTTGCGGATCCTCGTCGTGCTTGCCCTGATCAACTCGGTGATCGGCGCCTACTACTACTTGCGCCTCATCGTGAACATGTACTTCCGCGCCTCGCTGGCGAACCCCGTCGTACCGATGACGAGCCGTGGCGCCCAGGGGGTGCTCGCGGTGGCGACGTTTGCGACGCTGGCGATGGGCATTGGTGCCGACCCCGTGCTGCGTCGGTGCGAGCTGGCGGCCGCTGGGTTTCAGTTGCCCGCCGAAGATCCGTCGCGGGCGGCGTGGGTCGATCGTCTGCGCGCACGGTGGGAAGCCGAGGACGCCGATGCGGATTCCAACGGCGCGGCTGAAGACGACGGCGCGGACGAACGCACGCTGGAAGTCCCGGATGGTGGTCCCGATGCCGCGGCGAAAGGCACCGAGCCGGAGGCGCCTACCGTCGATCCGGAGGCGCCAGTCGTGGCGCCGACTCGCGACGCCGTTGTGGGCC
>JAESSZ010000217.1 GCA_016763875.1 Nannocystaceae bacterium | reverse complement strand
GGCCACCAAGAAGAAGGCCGCCAAGAAGAAGGCCACCAAGAAGAAGGCCACCAAGAAGAAGGCCACCAAGAAGAAGGCCGCCAAGAAGAAGACGGCCCAGCGCCGCGCAAAGAAGTAAGTCAGTTCCTCGACCGAACTGACTCGCGCGTTAGCGCAACGAGGAACGCCGCCGCCGGGGAAACCCACGGCGGCGTTGCTCTTGGTTGCTACTCCTCAAGAGCGAGGGCGACGGAGACGGTCCGCAGTGCTGCCAAAGCGCGGCGACCCGAAAACAGCATCACGGCGTCGGGATGCTCCTGGACATGATCGACCATCGCGTCGACTTGGTCGCCGGACACGTTTTGCCGTGCACCTACGGGCGCGACGAGCAACCACGCATCGGCTGCGATCAACGTCATGCTGCCCTCTTCAGCGTAGCGGGCTCGCCCACCCTCAAACGCCGGTACGAGCACGTCTGCACCAATTTGGCGCCCAAACGCCAATGCGGCCTCGGACTCCCAGAGACCGGTTGGTTGCCAGATGAGTCGCACGCCTTCCGCGGCCCGCTGCTCGGCAAAGCGCTGCAGGCGACGACGACCCAGGGCGCCCGGCGTCAGCGATGGCGGTGTGCGCACAGCAACCTGACCGTTTCCACAGACGTCGCGACAGATCGCCGTGACCTCCCAGGCTTGTTTGGTCCCGGGTGTGTCCTGCAGTGAGCCAATCTCGCCGGGTTTGCCGGTGAGCGTTCTTGTCGCGTGACCTCGTGTGCCGTCTTCCGGCCCGTGTGAGACCAAGTGCCAGGCGTACGGGACGATCTTGGCGGCGGGGAAGCTCTGCCGAACTGAGGCTATCCAGCGGGCCATCGCGGCACGCCGGGGGGGGTCATAGAAGGTACGCTCAAGCAGCACGAGCCCCACCCGTGGATCGGGTTTGGCCCGGATCGCGTTCATTTCGCTGAGCACGATTCCGAGGGTCGCGGTCATAAGCGCCGCAACTTAGCAGATCCGCCAGCGTCCGCAGTTGCCGGTCTACGGCTTGTAGCGGGGGAAACTAACCGAGACGATGGTGCCGCCCCCGTCAGGGCACTCTAGAGTCACTTTGCCGCGGAGCTGACGCACGATGTCGTGGACGACAGGGAGTCCAAGACCGGTCCCAGCCGAGCCTTTCGTCGTGAAGAACGGTTCAAACACGCGGGCCCGCAGCTGTTCTTCGATCCCGCATCCGGTGTCCGCGACCTTAAGCACGCCAAAATCGCCGCGGTTGAGCAGCGAGATTCGGATTTGGCCCTTCTCCGCGCCGTCGCCGTCGCCCAACGCATCGATGGCGTTGGTGATGAGGTTGAGCGCGATCTGATGCACCTCGTCTTTGTCGGCATGCACTACGACGATCTCGTCGGACTCTTCTCGCTCCATCGTGATGCGCCGCAGTTGTCCGGCGCGCTTGAGTAGCGCCAGGATGTTGTCGATGGAGTCTCGCAGCGCAACGGCGCCTCGCGTTCGCACGCGTGGTCGCAGCGGCGCCAGGATCTGCTCAACATGCTCGCGGACGCGCCGCACGCTGTCGCGCATGATGCGGATCGTTTCAGACTCGACGGGGGCCGGACCGCCCTGCTCGATCATCGACAAGTAGCCGACAAGTGGCCCGAGTTCGTTCTTGATCTCGTGCGCGGCGGAGCCCGCCAACAGTCCCATGGTCGCGAGCCTGTCGGCTGCTTGGAGGTGGTGCGACAGCTCCTCGTGCGCGACCTCGTGGTACAGCAACGCAATGACGTACCGCGTTTGTGTGCTGTCGTCCTCGTCGTCGTCGCCGCCAGGTCGTTCGCAGACGGAAAGGCTCATCCGCGCGGGAAGGTGACGGCTTCGTGCGGCGCGGACGGTGACCTCGCCCCGCCAGTGTCCTTGGGACAGCGGCTCTTGGATCAGCTGAACGACGCGGTCCTGCACGTTGCCTTCGGTGGGATGCGGCTCGAACAGATCACTGATGTCGATGTCGAGCAACTCGTACAGCGGTTTGCCCACCAACGCGACGAAACTGTCGCTAGCGTCGACGAGACGGCCTTCGGCGTCCAACACCAAAATGCCCTCTACGGCTCGGTTGAAGAGCACTGAGAGCAACATTGCGGTTCGCTGGTGCCGAATCTCAAGCTGTCGGTGCTCTTCGCGTAGCCGCTCCTGTTCGTGCTGCTGAATCTGAGTCTGTCGGCGAGATGCGACCGCGCGAGCGACGGTTTCTGACAGGCGGGTTCGGGTAACCGGCTTGGTCAGGTAGTCGAACGCATGCTCTCGCACAGCCTCGGCCGCGGCCTGCACGCTGTGGTCAGCGGTGATGATGACGGGAACTTGCGGGTCGCGATGTTCGATCTTCTTCAGAAGATCTAAGCCTGTGCCGCCCGGCATCAGCAGGTCGGTCACAACCACATCGATCGGGTTGGCGTCGAAGGCGGGTAGGGCTTCGTCGACGTTCGCGGCGTGAAAGACCTCGTAGCCTTCTCGCTGCAGGGATCGTTTGAGCGCGTGCGCGACCAGATCGTCGTCTTCCACCAGCAAGACCACACCATCGCGCTGCGGCCTTGCACTGCGCCCACGCTGTTCGGATACCACCGTGACCTCCTACCGGACTGCCTCGTACGAGAACTCAAGCGAAACTTTCGCGCCGTTCGTTTCTAGCCGCACGCCAGAGCCTTGCAGCAGGTCCGCGGAACGACGCAGGTACTTTTCGTCGAGTGGGACTTCCTTGTCCCCGCTTTGTGGGTCCCGATGAACCAGGACGATTTGCAGCACACAGTCAGCGCCATCGCCGGGCTTTGCCTCCTGCACTCGTACCGACAGGCGGAACGCAGGACCGCCGAGCTCACCCGCGGCCGCGACCGCGCCAAGCCCGAGGCTAAGCAACGCCGTATCCAGTTCCGGCGGCGAGGCCATGTGTTCTGCGGCTCCGAGGTCGATCTGCAACTCGATGCGATGTCGTTCCCATCGCCGCGACAGGATCTCGGCGAATCGGTCGACCGCGGTGCGAAGTTGACGCGGGCCTTCGGTGCCGCGTGTCAGTCCCGCTAGTCCGGTGACCAACGTCCGCATACGCTCGGCGGCCTCAAGGGTTTGGTTGCACCGCAGTTCGTCCTCGGATCCCGGCTGAGCATCTTCCAACGCCAACTCGGTGAGCACGATCAAGCTTTGCAGCGGGTTGCTGAGGTCGTGCGCGAACACATCGAGAACTTCGAAGATGACCTCGAGGCGAGCCGCGTGGGACTCGGGGCTGCGTGTCGCGGTGCTGTTCACTGGACCGCAAATGTAGCCGTCCTTTGGCGCCCATAGAAGACGTAATGTGTCCCGCTTCGACCCGACGTACTCTCCCGATTCTGTGAGCCGTCGCTTTCGACAACACGTGAACCCGCTCGGCGAGCGGTACATGCGTCGGCGGGCCAGCCCGATGGCTTTGCCGGCCCAACTTGGACCCGATTGCCTAGTCGAGGTGGAACTAGGCTGTGCCGATGGCCAGTTCGCTTTTCAACTGGCGCGGGCGCTGCCCGAGGTTTTCGTCGTTGGTCTCGATATTCGCGAAAAACTCATGGCGAGCAACCGGAGCCTCGCTGCAGAGGAGGGGCTCGCCAACGTCGAATTCGGCTACGTGAATCTCAACGTTGACATGGACCAGGTGTTCGCCCCGGGCAGCGTCGACCGGTTTCACGTGCTTTTCCCTGACCCTTGGTTCAATGCCAAACACCGCAAACGGCGTGTTATCGAGCCTTGGCTACTGCAAACCCTCTGCGTGCAACTTCGGCCGGGGGGCGAGATTCACTTTGCAAGTGATGTGTTCGAGGTTGCACTCGAGGCAATGGCGGAATTCGAGGCGGCCGTGGACGCGCTAGCCACCGACGCGGCACAAGGTCTTCGGAACATGGCCGGGGCGTGGACGTTTTGGCGTGGAAACCCCTTCGAGGGACAGTCGCGGCGCGAAGACAGCACGCTGGACCGCGGCCAGAGAGTCTGGCGCATGCGCTACCTCTACGGCGCTTGAAGGCGGATGGCGGTGACGACGTCCCTATGAGGTCGGCGTCAGCTGCTCAATCGTCGGGAGAAACGCAGCGTCTTCGAGCGCTTGGCAGTTGCGATACGCCTGCGCTTTGGTCCCGCGCTCGTCGGGTTCAACTGCCGCCATCGCTTCGGAGACCGCATCCACACACGCACAGAAGCTTACGGCGGCCTCGCGGGGAGCCTCGTCGCTGCAGTACTCGACTTGGCGTGCGACCGACCAGATGAGAAACGGACCCTGGCAGTCGAGCGACGGATGCTCGGTGGCCAGTGCGCACTGACACATCGCTTCGTCTCGCCCAAGGTCGAGAGCCTCCCCGCAGACCGTTTGCATGTAGTCGCTCTCGAGGTTGAGCCGACGGTCGATATTTTCCGCCCCGCCCAGGATCGCGCCAACGACCGTGGGGATGAACCACATCAAGAGGATGGCGGCGAATGGTGCCGCGACGATCAATCCGAGGATCATCCCCGGAACGCGGGACCGCGGAGGGTCATCAATTTCGGCCAGCATGGGCATGGGAACGGGTCCGGTTCGGCTTGAGTCTAACGGGACAACGGCCCCGCTGCTTACCCCCACATCGCGTGATCCGCGTATTTAGCCGATTTCGAGGGCCCAGTGGGTGGAAGCAATGGCGCAGCCACGCGTTGAGGCTCATGTACTGGGGCTTTACGAGGCTCCCACACCGTACGATACTCCGCCGACGTTTTGGCCGTAGGCCCGGCTCAACCTATGCGTTCCACGAAGTTCACGCTTCCCGTCGTTTCCTCGCTCGTCACCATCGCTGTTGCGCTGGCGCCGCTCAACCCCGCTTTCGCCGCGCCCGCAGAGGAAGCGGCGCCCACGGAAGCAGCACCCACCGAGGGTGAGGCGCCCGCAGAAGCGGCACCCACCGCGGACGAGGCGCCCGCGGACGTGGAGCCTGCTGAAGGTGGCGAGCCCGCTGAAGGTGGTGAGCCCGCTGAAGGTGGTGAGGCCACCGAGGGTGGTGAGCCCACCGAGGGTGGTGAGCCATCCGAAGACGCAGCGGCTGAAAAAGCAGCAGCCGAAAAAGCAGCCGCCGAAGAAGCAGCAGCCGAAGAAGCCGCAGCCGAAGAAGCAGCAGCCGAAGAAGCAGCCGCCGAAGAAGCAGCCGCCGAAGAAGCAGGGCCCGCCGAGGTTGACGACTACTACGAGGACGACGGACGCCCTGAGGAGCCGCGCGTGTCGGGCAAGTCAGCCAAGGGCACCGGCCTGTTGATCTCCGGTGGCCTGCTCCTTGGGATCGGCGTGGCCTGGACCACGGCGTTCACGTTGATGACCCGCAAGTGCAGTCTCGACGGACCGCTGCAATGCAGCCTGGAGAACCAAGACACCCTGTTCATCCCCCTCGGAGGGGTAATGATGGTGGGTGGCGCAATCCTACTTGGCGTCGGCGTGGGTTACCGCGTTCGCTACAAGAAGTGGGAGCGCTGGGCGCCAGGCAAAGAGGCCCGTGTCTTCCCAATGATGACTCGCACCACCGCGGGCCTCGGTTACGCCGCTCGCTTCTAGAGCGCCGACACCCGGCTAGAGTCCCGATTGGCCCGTGGTGCATTGCGCCGCGGATCCAAACCAGCCGGTGCTCTTCTAGTGTCGACCGCGTGAGACGACGGTCTGCGCGAGGTCGACTATCAGCTCGAGATCTTCAGCGTCGACTCGGTGCAGCAATGCGTTGAGCCGAGCACGCAGAACCGCCTCCGGGCTGGAGTGCGCGAGGCCGGGCACATCGGGTAGCAACGTGGAAACCGAAAGGCCCATGCCGTCCGCGATGCGCAGCAGCGTTCGCAGCCCCGGGCTGCTGTAGTGCCCGTTTTCCAGGCGAGAGACCATGTCGGTCGCGATGCCCGCCGCTCGTGCCACTGACTGCTGCG
>JAESSZ010000216.1 GCA_016763875.1 Nannocystaceae bacterium | reverse complement strand
CGCCCCCGCCGCGGAACCACAGTGGTTGGCCGCGGCTGCCGACGCGGCCGAGATTAAACGAGTTCTTCTTCAGCAGGCCACCGGGCGTCTCAGCCCGAAGGACCTCGCTGAGCAGTGCCGTAGGGTTGTTGCGGCGCGCGAGATCGCAGCGACGGTCCGCACGATCGAAGCCATCGGCGCGACGGTTCGGTATCGGTCGGTCGATGTTCGGGACGCCGCGGCCGTGCGCGAGTTGGTCGAGCAAACCACCGCTGAGCTTGGACCCGTGACCGCACTTGTGCACGGTGCGGGCGTGCTCGCCGACAAGCACTTCGTCGACAAGAGCGATGACGACTTCGACCGCGTCTACGGCACGAAGGTCGAGGGGGCGCACAACCTTCTCGCAGCGTTGTCCGATGCACCGCTTCGCGCGATCGTCATGTTCAGCTCCTCTACGGCGCGATTTGGCCGCCGCGGACAGTCTGACTACGCGATGGCGAACGAAGTGCTCAACAAGTTGGCGCAGCGTTTGCGGTTTGACCGGCCTGGTGTGCGAACGGTCTCCGTGGGCTGGGGCCCCTGGGATGGCGGCATGGTGACGCCGGCTCTGGCCGCGATCTTCCGGGATGAGGGCGTCGGAACAATCGGCCTGGAAGATGGCGCAACCCTGCTCGTGAACGAGCTCGCTGGCGGCGGTCCGGCCGAGATCATCGTGGTGGGTGGCGGTACACGCTTCGAAGCCTCAGCCGACAGCGCGCCGACCGAGCCGCAAGTTTCGCCCGAGCGGCCAACTGTTTTCGAACGTGAGCTCAGCGTTGCCGACCATCCGTTTCTCGCGTCGCACGTGCTGGGCGGCAAAGCGGTCCTACCCACCGTCATGATGCTCGAATGGCTGGCTCATGCTGCACTTGCCGAGCATCCCGGGCTTCGTTTTGTTGGGGTCGACGACCTGCGGATCTTCAAGGGCATCCGACTTGGTGCCAGTGATCGGTTGAAGGTACGCGTCGAGGCCGGTCCCTCCGCCAAGCGCGACGGTCAGTTTGTGGTCCCGGTCGCACTGTGCTCTGGAGGGACTAACGGACACAGGGTCGTGCATGCCCAGGGTGAGGTGGTCCTGGCGAATCAGGCCGACGTTGCACCGCAGGCCGACTTGCCGAGCCTGCCTGCTTTCGAAGAACCGGTCGAGAGCGTCTATGCACAGAGACTGTTCCACGGCGAGGCGTTCCGCGGCATTGAGACGATCGAGGGTCTCGCCGCCGACGGAATCGTCGCAACGACGAGGGCGGCGCCGAGCCCCAAGGAGTGGATGAGCGCACCCGTGCGACGCCACTGGATCACCGACCCGCTCGCGGTCGATAGTGGCTTGCAGGCAGTGATCGTATGGACGTCGGCACAGGCGGGCGCCGCTTCACTCCCCAACCGACTCGGGCGCTACCGTCAGTTTGCGGCGTTCCCCGCACAGGGCGCTCGTGTTGGCGTGCGGGTCACTCGGCGCGGAGACCATCGCGCGGTCGCGGACCTCGATTGGGTCGACGACAGCGGAAGGCTCATCGCTCGCTTAACGGACTGCGAGTACACCCTCGACGCTGGGCTCAGCGCGGCTTTCGTTCGCAACCGCGTGGAGTAGCTACCGATGCGTCAATCTCCAGTGGGCCCGACGATCGTCGTCGTGGGTATGGGCGTGGTGCTTCCCGGGGCGACCACATTGGAGGCGTTGTGGCCGATCGTTGCCGAGGGGCGTGACATGGCGCGGGAGGTCCCCGCATCCCGTTGGCTGCTCCCTGCCGAGCAGTCGTTCGCACCCGGTCGCCCCTCGCCTGACCGCGTCTATGCCACCCGCGCGTGTCTCGTTGACGACGATGCTGCGCTGGATTTCTCCGGGCTCGACCTCGAGCCGAACTTCGTGCAAACGCTCGATCCGTCGGTACATCTGCTGCTGCATGCGGGTGCGCAAGCGTGGGGCTCGGCGGTCACCAAGCGTGTCGACCGTCAACGCGCGGGCGTCATCATTGGCAACATTGTGCTCCCCACCGACGGTGCATCGGCACTCTCGGACTGGATCGTTGGACGCGAACTTGAGCGTGCAGTGTTCGAGCAGGCGGGTCTGTCGGCACCGCCGGATGGTCGCGCGCCACCCTCGGTGTGGAACCGCTGGGTCGCAGCACTGCCGGTCGGGGTTCTCGCGCGGGGTCTCGGGCTGGGTGGCGAGCACCACACGCTCGATGCCGCATGCGCCTCGTCGCTGTTCGCGCTGCATCTTGCGGCGGCGGCCCTACAGCGCGGCGACGCCGATCTCATGCTCACGGGTGGGCTCAGCCGTCCGAGTTCGCTGTACACCCAAATGGGTTTTTGCCAACTCGGGGCGCTGTCGCCATCGGGGCGCTGTTCGCCGTTCGACGAGAGAGGCGATGGCCTGATCGTCGGCGAGGGCGCAGGCATGCTCGCGCTCAAACGCCTCGAAGACGCCCAGCGAGACGGCGATCGAATCTGGGCGGTACTTCGTGGGAGCGGGTTGTCCAACGATCTGGACGGCAATCTGCTGGCGCCGAGTACCGAAGGACAGCTTCGTGCGATGCGGGCCGCATACGACCGGGCCGGATGGAAGCCCGGAGATGTCGACCTCGTCGAATGCCACGCGACGGGGACCCCTGTTGGCGACGCGGTGGAGATCGCAAGTCTGAAGGCGCTCATCGACGGCGGTTGTGCGCGGCCGTTTCTGGGCGCGGTCAAAGCCAACGTGGGTCACCTGCTGACCGGGGCTGGAGCCGCGGCGCTCATCAAGACGGTGCTCGCGATGGACCACGCCATTGTGCCGCCCATCGCGAACTTCGAGAACGCGAGCCCGCGCCTGAACTTGCCGCAGGCACCGGTCACGATCCCCACCGAGGCGGTCCCATGGCCGACCGGGCGTTCGCGGCGTGCTGCGGTCAGCGGCTTTGGATTCGGCGGGACCAACGCGCACATCTTGCTCGAGCATGCTGCGGGCATCGGCGCCCAGCGGTCGCGAGTCCAAGTACCTTCCGAAGTCACCCCGGTCGAGATCGCGATCGTCGGCATGGCCGCACACGTTGGCCCGTGGTCTACGTTGGAAAAGATTCGCGAGCGGCTCTTTTCCCAGGAGGTCGTGTCCCCGACATCCAAGGTGCGATTTGGCGGCCACAAGACCGCCCACGCTGGCTGGTTCATCGATGACCTCGACGTCCCGATGGGCGTTTTTCGTATTCCGCCCAATGAGCTGGTGGCATTGCTCCCGCAGCAGCTGCTTGCGTTGGAGCTGGCCAGGCGCGCGCTGGCAGACATGCGAGGCGCGGTACCCCAAGGTCCGCGTGCGGGCGTTTTTGTGGGTGTCGAGCTCGACTTCGGTACCACCGACTACCACCTGCGCTGGTCCGCTCGGCGGCATGCGCCGCGCTGGGCCACCGCGCTCGGGCGTCCCTCGTCCGGGCCTGAGTTCGAGCGCTGGGTGGACGGTCTGTGCGACGCGCTCGGGCCCGCCCTAGATGCCGATCGCACCATGGGTGGCCTGGCCAGCATTGCCGCCAGCCGCATCGCGCGAGAGTTCCGGTTCGGTGGACCGAGCTACGCCGTGTCCAGCGAGGACACCTCGGGGATGTCCGCTTTGATCTCAGCCGCGCATGCCCTCGCCGCGGGTGAACTCGATGCCGCGTACGTTGGCGCGGTCGACCTCGGTGGCGACGTACGGGCTCGACTCGCGCACGCTGCGGTTAGGAACGAGGTCGACGCCGGTCAACCCATGGACTCCGCCAGTCCGGGGGTGACCCCAAGCGAAGGTGGGGTTGGCCTGGTGCTCAAGCGCCTCGACGATGCACGGCGCGATGGCGACCGCGTCTACGCAGTCATTGAAGGCATGGGAACCGCAACTGGCGGTGGCGCGCCTGATGACGCACCAACGGCGGATGCCCATCGTCGCAGCGCGAAACGGGCCCATGAAGACGCAGGGTCCCCGCAGTTGGGCATCGTCGATACCGCCGCCGCGGGACTGCCGATGGCGGATGCGGCCGAGCTTCGCGGTCTGGAAGAGATGGCCGCCAGCGCGCCGCGGATCTCAAGCAAAGCAACGTTTGGTGACTCGGGGGCTACCTCCGGTCTGCTTGCGGTGCTTGCTACCGCGTTGCGGCTTCACCACCGTCTCATCGAGTCCGTGCGTGGGGTCGTGCAGCCGTTGGCGGGAGCGGGAGCGTTGCTGCGAGGAGTGCAGCCGTGGCTGGCTGACGCAGCCGATGGCGACGAAGATACGCGGCGTCGTGCCCTGGTCGCCTCGGCGTCGATCACGGGCCACGTCGCGCATGTCGTGATGGGCGAGCGTGACGTCTCCCCGTGGCTGCCCCCCGCGAACGAGGCGCTCTTCGTTGTTGAGGCCGAGTCATCGCAGGCGCTGCAAGCTGGGCTCAAACGGCTGGCTGAAGTCGCCGCGGACGCTCCGGGTCTATCCATCGATCAGCTGTCACGCGGTTGGTATCAGGAACGTGGTCGCGATCGTGACGCGAAGCTCGCGGTCGTCGTTATCGCTCGTGACGCGGACAGTCTGGCGAAGCTCGCCTCAGACGCGGCCCGGGATCTTGAACGCACAGGCGACGCGGGAAGCCGCGGAGGATCTCGCGTGTTCTTCTCGGCTGAGCCGCTGGGGCGTGACGGCGAGCTGGCGTTCGTCTTTCCCGGGTCGGGCAGCCACTTCCCAGGCATGGGTCGCATGCTTGGCGTGGATGCCCCCGAGGCGCTGTGGCGTCAGCAACAGCAGCACGCACACCTACGCTCGCAACTTCGCCCCGCGCTGGCGTGGAACTCGACACAAGCTCAGATGGACGCAGACCCGCGCGGTCTGATTCTCGCGCAGGTCGCTCTGGGTACCCTTGCTAGCGACGCCCTGCGGCGCTTCGGGGTGCAGCCTCAAGCCGTGCTCGGATACTCCCTGGGCGAAACCACCGGCCTGTTCTCGCTGGGAGCCTGGCAAGACCGCGACGCGATGCTGGGCCGCGTCTTTGACGGCGAGCTATTCACCCGTGAACTTGCTGGCGAGTGTCGTGCGGCTGCACGTACGTGGGGACTGGACGAGGACGAGCCGGTCACCTGGGCACTCGGTGTCGTCGGGGCCCCGGCCGCACGCGTCGATGCCGAGTTGCAGGGCCGTGAGCGGGTCTACCGTCTCATCGTCAATACGCCCGATGAGTGCGTGGTGGGAGGCGACGCCGATGCGGTCGCCGCTCTCGTGGAGGCGCTCAAGGTGCCGTACCACGCGCTGCCAGGGGTGACGACGGTGCACTGCGAGGTCGCGCGAGCGGTCGAAGAGGAGTACCGCGAACTCCACCGCCTACCGACCACGCCGCCGGACGGCGTTCGTTTCTACAGCGGCGCGTGGGG
>JAESSZ010000215.1 GCA_016763875.1 Nannocystaceae bacterium | reverse complement strand
GCGAGACCGCTGAGGTCGGCGCCAAGGTACGCCTGCAGCCACGGAGCGAGCGCTTTGGTGGTGAAGGGCCCGCCCGCCCCGTTGTGGGCAGCGTCGGCGACGGCGGCCCCGTGCACGGTCAACTGAGACACCATTCGAAGGTGAATGACGCCATCGACGACACGAATCGCGACGGCGCTTTCGTCGAAGTCCGCGCCCGCGTCACTCATTGCCAGCTCCGAGACGAGCAATGCACGGGCTCCATGCGCGCGCATCGTCGCTTGATTGGTCCGTGACACGCCAAGCGCAGAGCGGACGATTCGTGCGCCGAGCCGCACGCTGATTTCGCGTAGGCGCCACGGACGGACCAGTGCGCCAATGAAGTTGTCGCGGCTAATGAGTAGCCCCATCGCCTCTGACTTCGGCAGATCCACGGTGCTCGTTGCGAGGCGGGCTCGCGCGACCGCAAGGTCGCTGTCGCGCGCGATTGGATGGACGAGCACGATGCGAACGCGATGTTGCTCGGGCACGATGGCGATCGCCAACTTGCCGACGCGCACGGCCTTGGCTCCGGGGGTCCCGTCGACCAGGTCCGGCCACGGTGCCCCAAAAGCCTCGACCAGTCGTGCCAACGATCCAACGAGGGCAGCGGTGTCTGTCGCCGGTACCAGGATCTGGTGACGGATCGTCGGTAGCGAAGCCTCGCCGATGAGGGCGGGGGTCAGGCCGCCCACTGGCCCCTCAACTCCCGCTTCGAACAACGATGCCGTGACCGGGCGGTCGCCGTCCCAACCCGTGATTCGCGGCACGCGTTGGGTGGTGACACCAAGCGAGGCGAGTATGAGGCCTGCCAGCTCGTCCGGGGACCGCGCGTGCTTGGGGTCCAGCGACGCGGGTAAGTCGATCCCGGAAAGGAGCGGCATCAACACGCTTCGTATCCTTGGCCACGCGTCCGGGCGCACCACAACAAGTAGTGCTCCGTTGTCGCCAAACGAAGCCAGGGCCGATAGGGTTTGGGCGTCGCGGCGTGCGGTGTTCGGCGCGGGGGTGCGATCGATACCGCTGGTGGCTGCCGTGTTCGGGTCGGCCTTACCGCAGCCCGCGGCGCTTAGAAGCAGCGCACACGCCAACACGCTGGCGGCTCGGAACACGCGCTTGAGTGTACGCGCGCGCGGGTCCGAAAGCGCCTTGATATGGGAGTCAGTCGTGCGCGAAGTGGAGGCTCGTGAGGCTGTTGACCGGTAGCGGCAGGCTGATTGTGCCGTCGACTACCTCATACGAGGCCTCGCTCACGTACTGGCCCGCGATGCTCTGGACCGGCGGCGTCACGATGCCGATGTCACTCGACGGCAGACGCAGCTCGATCTCGGTGTCGACGAACCCGGTATTGAGGACGATGAGAGACATCGTGCCGTCCGTTCGTTCGACGACCACCGGCCACACGTCTGGCACGTTTGATGTGGCCTGCACGCGTACCGAGCCGGGGGGAATCCAGTTGGCAAAGTGCTCGAGCACGAAGAACGTTGGGTTTTTTTCGCCCGTCTCCGGCACGATGCTCGACTGAGAACCGACCATTGCTGCGTGGTAGATGCGCGAGGCGTTGGCGTGCACCATGAGGCGCCAGTTCTGCTGGGCCATCTCCCACGCGGTGGCCCACGTCGTTGAGTCTTCTGCGGGGGCGGCGGGGCAGCCCTGGTCGGCGCCGCAGTACCAGTTGTCGTAGGCCCAGACCGGTTTTCCGGTCACCTCGGACCAGGCAGCCACGCTCTCGAAGTCGGCTGCGTCCTGAGTCGCCACGCCGCGCACGCTGATCGCGATGGTCGCGTCCGCGAGCGCCGCGTCGGCGAACCATGGATCGAACCACTCATCGGCGAGTGCTCCTGGTACGGACGGTGTGATCAGACGGCGGTTGATGGAAAAGGACTCCATCGACGCCAACATCATCCGCGCGACTTCGGCTGCGTCGGCCGGGTTGGCGAATACGTCAGTTTCTCCACCGACCATCGATATCTCGACGAATTCTTGTGGCACGCCCGCCGTCTCCAGATAGATCTGGTGCGTCAGCACCGACTCCGCGAACTCCGAGTACTTCCCGGGGGGAACCTCATAGCCGTCTTCTCGCATCCATGCCGGCATCAGTACCTTTTGGATGCTGACCTCGTATCCCCGATCCGACAAGAACAGGGCCATCGGAATGTCCTCGCTGGCGATGAGGCCGCTCGGATCAAACGCGTCGACCGACGCCGAAAGAGGATCGTCGTTATCGTTGTTCGGCTCCCACTCGAAGAACAGGGTGATGAGCTGGGCGTAGTGGAGATCGACATCGTCGAAGGCGGGTACCGCAGCTCGCCAGTTCCAGTTGTTTTCACTCGCGATCGCGTAGTCCCAAACCTGGATGCCCATCCCGTCCATGGTCTGAAAGCGCAGGCTCGAGTCCACGGTGATGCTGGGCCCGTCCGGATCGTCTGTCGTGGTGTCCGGTCCGGTATCGGTGCCGGTCGTGTCGACGCCTTCGTCTTCGCTACTGATCTCGCTGCCGTCTTGTGTCGTCGAGTCGACCGTCGTGGTGCCTGGCATCGGCAGCACGCAGTGTGATTCGTAACCTCCACCTGCCTTCGGTTCGTAGCGTCGGCCAGACTCGCAGTCGGGGTCGAGAAACGAGCAGAAGCCGGTTGTTTCGCAGACGCCACCTTCGCCACACTGCGAGTCGTCCGAGCACACGAAGGCGGGCGCGGTGGTGCATGCGCACACCATCGCGATGGCCCCCGCGACGTATTCGACTCCCCGCACTCCCCCAGTGTCTCGCGATGGCGACGATCTCGCTACCGCTGGCTTTGGCGAGCTGTACGCTCAGCTCCCACCGCAGCGGCTGTAAGCCTCTGTCTCTGCCTTTGTCGGTGGCCGAGGGGGCGATCTTGGTACAGCGTGGCGATGAGGAGTCCCGCCGCTTCGAGCTGGCGCAGCCGATCCGTCAGGATGTTGGTCGAGATTCGTTCAGCCGCGTTCTTGAGTTGGCTGCACCGAACGGTGCCGTGAAGTAGAACGTCGCGGAGCAGGACCAAGCTCCAGCGATCACCGACCACATCGAGTTACTCAGCTACTCCGCGAGACCAGCGGCGACGTCCTGTGGTGGCCGGACCTCGTTCCGCTGCAGCACCTTTCCCGTGGCCGGATCGAGTTCGACGAAGAAGAACATGTTGCTGAGACCGCCGAGACCCTCGGTGAGTGGCAGCGCATTGTGTGCGGACAAGAGCGTCCACAACCCGTCGCTTCGCCACCCCGCCCAGACGACGGAGAAGGCGGGTTCGTCGAACGGGATCTCTCCGATCATGGACTGCGCCGACACGGACCACATCAGTTCTGCTTGTGCAGTCGCGCGCGACAGCACCGCGCTGTTTCCGGGAGCCTCGAAGTTCACGCTGTGGAGCAGAAAATCGTCCTCGATTTTCACGGTACTTTGCGAGGACCAGTCGTCGACGAATGCTGGCTTGACGAGTTCTTTGCCGAGTCCTCCCGCGGTCACCCACCCGTTGTTGTGTTTTAGGCTCGTGGTCTGGGACCGCACTGAGCCTTTGTCGACACCGCCAGGTCGATGCTGAAACTCCAGGCCGTCCGTGTCTTTGTCGACAGCTCGTAGCCCTCCGCCGGGCGTGAGCAGGTAGATTGTGTGGTCTTTGCCGCGGACCGCGAGGCCCCCGTCGGCCAACCCAAGCACCTTGTATCCGCGCTTGAGCGTAGGATCGGTGTCCAGCAGCGGGCCGAAACGATCCTGGACCGTGAGTGTGTCGACCGCTCGCGTGTGAATGCCTTGCTGTCCGCCGTCCAACCAGACGACGCCACCGGCGATCCCGTACAGCATCACGTATCCCCGATCTTCATAGTCGACGCGTGTGCGCACCTGCCCCTCCAGCCCGAGAACGCGGAGCCTCACTTGGGGCGGGGGCTCGTCCCAGTTGTAGAGGGATTCGATCGAGAGCAGCGTGTCGTGGGTAAAGGGGACCACGACCATGGGTTGGTAGTCCGCTTCGTGGTCCACGTTGTACACAAACGAGAAGAAGATCGTGGTCGCCATGGCCAATATCCCGCTGGCCATCACGAGTATGAAGATCTTCGTCCGCCTCGGGCTCATCGCTTTTCCCACGGCGCGGCGGTACCCCGTCCGGGTCGGATGTTCCTTGGCGCGCTATTTCGCGTGTTGGTCGACGTGACAGGCGCGAAACCTCTTTTCTGAGAGTTTTTTCCGTTGAGCGGAAGCGGCTGGGCTCCGAGGCGGACCTACCCGTGAAATGAACAGGCTACTCCCCTCCCTTGTCGGCCTTACGCTACTTGGCGCCGCTTGTGACTCAGATGATGGCAGCGCTGAAAGCCCAGCCACCGCCACGTCAGGGACAAGCGCGAGCGGTCCCACCGACACCGCAGACGAATCAACCGGCAGCGACGTCAGTGAAACCGATACTGAAGACGCTTCAGACGACGAGGCTCCCAGCGCCGACGGCTCGACTGGTTCAACGCCGCCCACCTACGACTATCCGTCTTGTGATGGACTCGAGGACATCTGCGCGGGGGAGTCGTGTTGCGCCGCGATCGCCGTGCCTGGCGGCTCGTTCCTGCAAGGGCGTAGCGAGATGGGCAACGACGCGTGTCCCCCTGGCGACCTGACGGCGTGCATCGAGCGCGAAGAGCCCGAGCACGACGCAAACGTCGACCCGTTCCTGTTGGACAAATACGCGGTCACTGTGGGTCGCTTTCGGCGTTTCATCGACGCGTGGAACGACAACTGGCGCCCGGAGGTGGGCGACGGAAACCACCCGGGAATCGAGGGCAGCGGTTGGCAGGCGGCGTGGAGCGGACTCACCCCGGGAGCGTTACAGCAGGGCCTGAACTGCTCATCGAACTTTGAGACGTGGACCGATGAGCCCGGGGACAACGAGAACAAGCCGATCACGTGCGTGTCGTGGTACGAGGCTCAGGCATTTTGCGTCTGGGACGGCGGCCGCATGCCGACAGAGGCGGAATGGGAATTTGCTGCTGCTGGCGGAGACCAGAACCGGTTGTACCCGTGGGGAGGCGCTCCGCCGGATGAAACACGGGCCGTCTATGACGCGGGCGCGACCCAACCGGTGGGTACCAAACCCGATGGCGCGGGTCGCTGGGGTCACCTCGA
Source organism: Nannocystaceae bacterium (assembly GCA_016763875.1). Lineage (GTDB taxonomy): Bacteria > Myxococcota_A > Polyangia > Nannocystales > Nannocystaceae > JAESSZ01. Next base: position 3,480 of record JAESSZ010000215.1, on the reverse strand, counting down.
CCTGGCGGGTAACGTCCGCGAGTGGTCCTTCGATTGTTACGAGAAGTACTTCTACGAATCGTCTGCCGCCTCCGCGGACAATCCCGCCAGCGTCCCGGCCGACGCAGCGGTACCGTGCGCCGAGGACACCGACTGGCACATCGAAGACCCACGAACGCTTCGCGGGGGTGGCGATTCCTCGGACACCGACACCGGTCACCGCGTTGCCACCCGTGGCACTGAGCCGGGGACGGCCCACTGGGGCTCGATTTCGTTTCGGTGCGCTTACAACGGCTAGCTAGCTCGTTGTCGACCGAGCGGAGGAACGACGACTGCCGTCATGACGCTTCGTCTTCGGCGTCGTCGGACCCCGCCAACGTCTTCTTGAACTGTTGGCGCGCCCGGTGGAGCTTCGCTCGAACGCCCCCTTCTGAAAGATCAAGGGCCGTCGCGATCTCGCGGACCGACATCTTGTGCCAATAGTAGAGTTCGAGTGCGATCTGCTGATCGAGCACGAGCTCTGCGAGCGCCGCATGAACGCGGGCTTCCTGTTGGTCGCGAGCGATCCGCTGGGTTGGCGTCGTTCGCAGTGCAGCGAGCGAGAGGTGCGATACGGGGACCTCTCCCTTGAGTTTGCCGCGCCCGTCGAAGTGTTGAAGGAGCATCTTTCGCGCAATGCCAAACAGAAATCCACGAAACGAGCGGATCGATGCCGGATCCGTGGTCGACGCCAGACAGGCGAGGAAGGTCTTCTGCATGAGGTCTTCGGCCGCCTCCGGCACCTTCGACTCGAAGAAACTAAGCACACGCGCGCAGTACAGCGACGCGATCTCATCGCCTGCGCTGGCGTCTCCATCCCGCCATTGGCGATACAACTCCGCGCTGTGATCGCCGTCCATGGCACGCGATCGTATACTGAACGGCGCATGACGACTCCTGCCTCGGGTGGAGAGGAAGACCCTCTCGCCGATCTTGAGGTTGAGCGGGCGCTGGCCTCGTTTGCGGGCAGTCCCCAATCTGCGCCCGAGGGCGTCCTGCAGGCTCTTCAGTCGCTTCTGCAGCGCGCCAACACGCCGAGCATCGCCGATACGCGATACACGTTGCTGCGTGAACTAGGCCGCGGTGGCATGGGGGTCGTGTGGCTTGCCCACGACGAGAAACTGGACCGCGACGTTGCCGTGAAGCGCCTGGCATCGGAGGTCTCGACTTCGCTGGCTCGTCTTCACCGGGAAGCACGGACGATCGCTCGTATCGCGCACGACAACGTCGTCGAAGTCTTCGACATCTCGCTGCAAACCCACCCCGCGTACATCGTCATGGAATACGTCGACGGTCGCACGCTTCGGGCTCACCTCAAGCACAGCGGACCCCTGGGTTGGCGTGCGATCGTGCAGCTGTACCAGCAAGCGGCGGACGGCTTGCGGGCGGCCCATGCATTGGGTCTCGTCCACCGCGATTTCAAACCCGACAACGCGATGGTAGACGCCGCTGGTGTCGTCAAGGTTCTCGACTTCGGTCTGACTACGGCCCCGGCCGGAGAGTCCCGGGTGTCCTCGGATGGAGACCTTGAGGTGTCGGAGGAGCCGATCACACGCACTGCAGTCTGGCTGGGGACGCCCGCGTACATGTCACCGCAACAGCACCAAGGTCTGCCGGCAGACCCCAGCGATGACATCTATGCCCTGGGTGTCTGCCTGTGGGAGTCGCTGTACGGGGAGCGTCCCTTCCGCGCGCCGACCCTGGATGCACTGGCTCGGGAAAAACGCAGGGGCGCGACCCCACAACCGCGAGCATCCGACGTTCCGGATCGAGTGCATCAAGTGGTGGCTCGCGCGCTGCAGCCAAACCGAGAATCCCGGTGGCAGTCCGTCGACGAGTTGTCGCGCGCCCTCCAAGGAGCCGAGCGATCGAGTTCGAGTACTCGGCGCTGGTTGGCTGGTGTCGCAATCATGGGTGGGGCCGCGGTGGCGACAGTTGCACTTCAAGAGGAGGACCCGTGCAAGGCGCCGATACAAGCGGTTCAGATCCAGTGGGACGAGCAGCGGAGTTCCGTCTCGGAAAAGCCAGCCCAAAGAGCGCTCGACGCTTATGTCGTCGACTGGTCGCAGCGATACGCGGCGGCTTGCAACGAAGGCGATCGCCGGGAGCATCGAGATGTCCGCCACTGCTTGCAGGGCGAGTTGAGTCAGGTGTTCACAGGATCGGCCTGGCGTCGCGACACGAAGGAAATTCCCACGGGCGAGCGCTGTGCAGACCCCGAGTTGGCGCGTCTCGACTGGCCCCACCCGGAGCACGGCGAGGCGGTGCTACGTCTGGAGTCCTACGCGCAGCGCAACCTTGCGACCGCGGTCGTTGGAGGCAGTCTCGGGACAGAGCTTGCGGCCAACCTGGACCGCGCACGGGCAACCGAACACGGTCCGACGCTGGCGATGTTGCTGTATCTGACGGCGCTTACTGACAAGACGCGTTCGCTCGAGCAGCGCCAGCAGCTTTTGGAAGAAGCCATTGAGCGGTCGGACGCGTCCGGTGCGGACCGGCTAGCGATGCGGTGCGCGGCTATGCTGGCCGAGGTGCTCTACCGCCGTGAGGCGTCGGCCGACGCTATCGCCGGTTGGATTGACTACGCCTACTCGCGAGAGGAGCGGCTGGACCGCCTCGACGAAGCGCAACTAGCGGTTGCAAACGCACACGCACTGATCCTGTCCGAAACAGGCCGACCGTGGGAAGCCCTCGAAGTCGCCGAGGACGCGCTGGACTGGGCCGGCGACGGCGCGTGGGGTCCGCTAGCGACGCGTCTCATTGGACGGACCGCGTCCGCGCTGACGAGCATGGGCCGGCACCGAGCCGCCGCCGAGCAGCAGATCTTACTCGCGAAAGACGGGTGGGCTCGCAAGGTTAGCCCCGAACTCATGGTGGAAAGACTCGGCAACGTTGGCGTTTCGCTTCAGCGCGCGGGCGAAGATGACGCGGCGATCGAGTACTTCGAGGAGCAACTCGTGATCCTTCAATCCATCACAACTCCCTTCGATGATCGCGGGTTTCACGAGGTGAATATCGCGCGCGGACTTGGGCTCCGACCGAGAACACGTGCCACCGCCGTCGCGATGCTCCGCGGGGTCGTGGAACGAACGCCGATCGGCACGGATCTGCACGCCCGGGCCGCCTACAGCCTCGGGGGGGTGCTCGACGAACAGGGGGAGCTCACGGCCGCAGCGGTGGCGAATCGCACCGCTCGCGTTTCGGTCGAACTCGTGTTCGGCCCTGACTCCCCCCACGCGGATGATGTGAGCGCGCGAATCGCTGCGCTCGGATCTCCTTGAGCCGGTGCCCGGTTGAGTTGAGCCCGGCAATGAAATCCGAGTTTTTGTCCCGAACGTGAAGCGGATCCCGACTGGCATGCCGAACGAGTGTGAATATCCTGTGAGAACCCCTCACGTCGCGGCACCCACCCCGGCCGCAAGGCCGAGCATTTAGTGAATCTATGGACGATGTGAAGACGAT
>JAESSZ010000214.1 GCA_016763875.1 Nannocystaceae bacterium | reverse complement strand
TGACGATGCACGCAACAAGCGTCTCGACTTCCCGCCGTTGCCTCAGGTTGCGGTCGAACTCGGGCGGTTGGCGTCGTCGTCGGATCCTGACCTCGGCGAGGCGACGCGACTAGTCGAACGCGACAATCAACTAGCGGGACGGGTTGTTCAGGTCGCCTCCTCGGCGGCGATGGGCGGCAGGGCGGTGACCGACCTCCAGGGGGCGGTGGTGCGACTGGGCGTCAACGGTCTGCGGGATCTGGCGTTTGCCATCACGATGGGGCGGGTGTTCCGCTGCCCCCCGCTGGACGACCTGGTCAAGCAACAGATGCAGCACTCGTTCGTGGTGGCCATTGGGACCGCACGCGCGTGCAAGATGCTCGGGCTCTCGGACAAGTACGGGTTTTTGTGCGGCTTGTTCCACGACATCGGACATTTGGCGGTTTTGATCGCGTTGGCCCGCTACGGTCGTGACGACCCGGAGATGCTCAAACCTGAGTTTGCCTCGACCGTGGCCGACCAGCTGCACGGAAGCATGGGACCGTGGGTGCTCAAGAGTTGGGGCATGCACAACATGGTGGTCGACGTCGCGGCGCACCACCACGAATCTGGCAGTGCTGGGGCTGCGATGCCGATGTGCCAAGCGGTCGCCGCGGTCGACGCCGCGGACGGGGTCGAGCTCGAGGTCGACACAGCACAGGCACGCGCCGCCGCGCTGTGTCAGTTGCCCGTCGGGTACGAGGCGGGGCTGAGCGGCGATCAGTTGGTCGACCTTGCGGAGGTCGTGCACATTGCGCGCAACGACGATGTCGTCGCCCGCATGATGGGCTGACCGGCCGCTACGGTGTCGTGAAGCCGGAGTAGCACTGGGGATTGGTGCGCGGTGGTGCGCCAGCGCCGATGCTCTCGTCTGCCCGATTGGGCGCGCCCATGAGGCCCTCGATGTGCTCGTAGACCTCGCGCGGACCACTTTGGGCGTCCACCCGCTCGACGAAGAAGTTCGCCTTGTTCCCCTCCATGCGCACCGTGATCGGGACGTACCGCGCTCCGTTGACCCACACAGTCCCGTCCTCGCCTTGGGTCAGGCCCAGGTAGAGCACGACCGAGGAGCGCCGCGGAAGGTCGCGTTGGTGGCTGGCGAAGTTGCCGAGCGAGAACATCGTCAGCGCCTCACGGCCGTCGCTGGCCGTCATTTTTTCCCAAGGCTGCAGCACGTGCGGATGGCTCCCGATCACTGCGATCGCGCCTGCATCGATCACCGCCTGGGCCAGTCGGCGCTGCTTGGCGATCGGCTCGTGTTTGTACTCTTTGCCCCAATGCGGCGTTACGATCACCGCATCGATGTCCTTGCGCCGCGCGAGTTTGCGAACGAGTCGCGGCATGGTCTTCGGGTCGTCGAAGCAACGCAGCACCTGGCCCAACGCATCTTCTTGGTAGTTGGTGTGCAGGGTGCATGCGAGCCAGGCTATTGTGATGCCCTCGACGTGGGTGATCGCGTGCCACGGCGCCGACTGTTGGTCTTGGCGCCGGGTACCGGTGTACGGCAACTTGGCCGCGACCAGCGTGTCGATCGTTCGGTCGACGCCCAGCGGGCCGCGGTCGAGGCTGTGGTTGTTGGCGGTCGAGACGATGTCGAAGCCGCTGGTCACCAAGTCGGCGACCAGGATCGGGTGGTAGTTGAAACGCGCGTAGCCGGAATAGACCCGGTTGTCGAACACCATGCCCGGGTCTTTTCGCGGGTTGCCTCGCCGGTCGATGCCCTGGGCCGTGGGTCCCTCGAGATTGGCGTAGCTGACGTCTGCCGCGGAGATGAGCCCCTCGACCCCAGACCACAGATCGCGAAAGTGCGTGGGCGAGCGGAACGCCTGTTTTTGTAGCTCGCGGTGGATGAGCAGGTCGCCGACCGCAGCGATCGTGATCTCCCGTGTCCCGCGGTCGCACGCGCGCGAGAATGCGAGATAGTCGTCAGGCAGCGGGCCTGCCGGTTCATCGAGACGTGTCTCAATCGCGATGGTCTGTGGGGATCCGGTGGACCCCGCGGTCTCGATCGCGCCGCTGTGGCGCGCGGGCTCGCGCGGGTTGGGTGTTTTGTCGGAGGTGCTCGGCGCACTCGGGGCAGCGGGGTCTTGCGCTTCGCTCTCACAAGGGCGCCCTGCACAGCCTGCGAGCATCAGCGAAACGACTACGACCCGCGCAGGGATCCGCGCAGGGATCCGCGCGCGTGCGCGGTGGCCGTCACCTTGCGGCGAGCGCCGCGGGGAAACCGCACTTGGGTCCGCATCGAGTCGGAGAAGCGTTGGCATGGCCTCGGTCTCCTGGCTATAGCGCGGCCCGAGTTCCAGCGGCATATTCCCGACGAAAGCTGGCGGGGAAACTCGCGCAGACGATGGCACGGTAGTGAGCGCACACAACCAAGACGGACCCGACGAGACCCACGCGTGGCTCGAGGCCGCGGAACTCAGTGCGGGGGCGGCGTACCGGCTGATGACCGACATCATCGCGCCTCGGCCGATCGCTTGGGTGTCGACCGTGGACGGCGATGGCCGTCGCAACCTCGCGCCGTTTTCGTACTACCAGGCGGTCTGCTCGAGCCCGCCGACGATTGTATTGGGGATTGGGTGGCCGGCATCGGGCCGTCCCAAAGACACGTTGGCCAACATCCTGTCGCAGCGCGAGTTCACCGTGTGCCACGTGGATCGCGCGTCGGCGGACGCGATGCAGCAAACGAGCGCCAATGTGGGCCCCGAAGTCGACGAGTGGACCATGCCCGGGGTGGGGGACGTCGTGACACCGGTGCCCTCGCGGCACGTCGCGCCGCCGCGCATCGCAGAGGCGCACGCCGCGTTAGAGTGCCGTCTTGTCCACGCGATCCCCTTGGGCGAGGGTCCCACCGGCCAGCCGTCCTCGACCCTGGTCATCGCACAAGTCGTGTGTTTCGTCGTGCGGCGCTCGTTGCTCACCCAGGACGCGCAGGGGCGGCAGGTGCCGATCGATCCGGGGCACTTGCGCAGCGTCGCGCGGATGGGCGGGATCGCGTACACTACGACCCACGAGCGTTTCGAGTTGCCGCGAGCAAAAACCGGCGGCGCTCAGACCCTCGGCCCACGGCTGACAGACAAGTGACCGACGAGCACACGACAGCGGACGACGGGCGTAGCCCCAGCACGGCCAACGGGACCCCCGCGACGGACGGAACCGCTAGAGAACGTCGCAACGGCTCGAGCTTGTTCTCGGCGGTGCCCGACGCGGTTTCGATCTACGAGGTTGGACCGCGGGACGGGCTGCAGAACGAAAAGGTCGTTCTACCCACGGATCGCAAACTTGAACTCATCGAAGGTGCGGTCGATGCTGGCATCTCGCGCGTCGAGATCACCAGTTTCGTCAATCCGAGGTGGATCCCCGCGATGGCCGATCACATGGACATCGCCTCGCGGGTCAAACGACGTCCGGAAGTGCAGTACTCGGCGCTTGTCCCCAACCTGCGCGGCCTGGATGGGGCGAGCCGTGCGGGCATGACCGAGGTCGCTGTGTTCTTGGCCGCGACGGACACGCACAACCGCAAGAACATCAACAAGACGACGGCCGAGGCGCTTGAGACCTATCGCGCCGTGGTCGACGAGGCGCTTGCCCGCGGCATGAAGGTGCGGGGGTATGTGAGTTGCGTGTACGGCTGTCCGTACGAAGGCACCGTCGCCTTAGAGAAGATCAAACGCGTCGCGGACTCGTTGCTCGAGATGGGGGTGTACGAACTGAGTCTTGGGGACACCATCGGCGTGGGCACGCCGCGGCAGATCGAGTATGTGAGCCAGGGACTGCTGGCCTCGGGTATCGACCTGAATCAGATCGCCGTCCACTTCCACGACACGCGCGGTACGGCGCTGGCGAACATCACGGTGGCGCTTCAACTGGGCGTGCGCACGGTCGACAGCGCCATTGGCGGTCTCGGCGGGTGTCCCTACGCGCCTGGGGCGAGTGGCAACGTGGCGACGGAGGACGTCGTGTACATGCTGCAGGGCATGGGGATCAAGACCGGCGTGGACCTCGATCGTTTGGTCTCGATCTCTGCACGTCTTGGTGGGTATCTCGGGCGCGAGTTGCCCTCGAAGTATCTCAAGGCGCATCTGGGCCACAGCGCCAGGATCGGCAAAGTCGTCTAGTTCAGGTCCGGCTCGGCCTAGTCGACGGCGGGCAAGTTGTCTTGGCTCTTGCGCGCTCGGATCAAGCGTTCGAGAGCGCCTGAGACCCCGTCGACCAGCTCGGCGAGGGAACGCGGGTCGACAGGGTGCGGCGTATTTGCGGCGAAGACGATCAGCGGCACGCGGACCCCGAGCCGGACCGGCAAGACCAGCACGTTGCCGCGGATACCGCCCATCGCGGCGGCGAACAGCTCGTTGACGCGTGACCCCTGTGGCCAGGGTCCGAAGTGAGGCACACCGCTGTCGATCACCGCGGCGAAGGTGGACGGTCCCGACATAGGGATCCTGACCTGGCGAACGGCGTCGACCAGGAGGTCCTCACCGCGACAGTCGCGTCCCCGCAGCATGCCTTGCGTATGGACAAACAACACCACGCGACCAAAACCCTCGCCCAAGAAACTCAGGAGCAGCGTCGTGATCTCGTCGCGGTTTTCGGCCTCGTTGAGACGGGGCAGCACGCGAGAGAATGCCGCCGCCGACAAAGGGGTCATGTCCTCCTCTTCGAGGTCGACCGCGGGACCGGGCGGGGGCGCGGTCTCGCCCGATCGCACGGTCGCGATCCTTCGGCAGATCTGTCACGCACTCGACGTCGCACACGCGTGCGGCGTCACCCATGGCGCGTTGACCACCGCGGGCGTACTGATCGAGACGCGCGACGGACGTGACGACGCAGTTCGAGTGGCTGACTTTGGGCTGACCACGGAGATCAGCGTGCAAACACTGGGTGC
>JAESSZ010000213.1 GCA_016763875.1 Nannocystaceae bacterium | reverse complement strand
GTGACCCGTACCGCGAGAACGTCTCGCCCTGGTTCGGCGTCGCGCACCCATGAGAGCAGGGGAACGATAGGCGGTTCGATCTTGGTACGGCAGAGCTCACTCGTCCACTCTTCGAGCCGATCGCGCGTTGTTCCTGAGATGATGCCGTCGTCCTCAACCCCAAGTAAGATCGTGCCTCCTTCAAGGTTGAGAAAGGCGACCAGCTCCTTGGCAAGGTCGTGGTTCTGTACGTCGTCGCGCTTGAACTCGACCGTTGAGTCCTCACCGTTGCGCAAGAGAGCTGTAAGTTCGCTTCGAATCATGGTTGATCCTCAGAATCCGTACTTCCGGCGACGCCGCTCGAAGGCTTCTTTGCCGCCTTCGAGGATTTCCTCCACCAACTCTCTTACCGGCTGAGAATCGATGGCGCCCATCGACGCAGGGTCCATGCGAACGTGCCCGTCTTTTGCTTCGCCGATCGCGGAAAGTCCGACGATCAGTTCAGCATCTCCCAGGACCGGGATGTTCGCGTTGTGCGTCGTGAAAATGAACTGACGGCGTTGCTTCTCGTCTCGCATGCGCGGAACGATACCCTCCGTTATGAAACGGTTGTCTAGATCATCTTCGGGTTGATCCACGACCAAAGGTGCGTCCGACTCAAGCAAGAGCAGCAGCAGTACGGCGGTCGCCTTCTGCCCAGTCGAGAGTGCGTCAAGTTCGTGCCAGGATGGTGGCTCATCGGAGGCTGCCGTGTTCAGGCGGATCGATGTCGTCGGCAGCAGGTGCAGTTCCTCGATCTGCATGAGTACTTCTTCGGGTGCATCTGCGGCCTTCCTTGCCAACGCTGGCGTCAGCCCGAAATCGACGCGTAGCGCATCAGGACCCTGGTTGCAGGCCTTCGCAAAGCCAGAGATCGAGAGACTTTTGATCGAGTCAATTTTTGCGATCGCGGCATCGCCAAATCCCTGAATCTTCGCCTTGAGAAGCTTGTACAGGGGCTCTCGGTTGCCTTCCGCGGCGACCTGTACATCGACGCGATTGCGGAGCTTGTTGCTGACACGCTTCGCGGCACTCGCCAGCAGTTGGAACTCGTTGGTGTTGAGATCACCCCAATCGGCGAGCAGGTTACGTCGCCGATCTCGGAGTTCTTTGTCGGACCGTCGCAGCAACGTCTGTCGGGCCCCCAGCGGCTTCAAGTCTTCGATTTGCCGTTGCAGTCGTATGAACGCTTCACCATCGATGCGTGATTTTTGGAGTTCGCGCAGGATTTTTTCGTAGGCGTCTTGCACCTCCTGCCTGCGGTTGGCCCACCGACGCTTGACGGTGGTGATCCCCTTGTTGGCGTTGTTCAGGGCGGTTTCGAGATCTTCGGCGATAGCGGCAACGTCTTGATCGAGTTGCAGAAGTATGCCGTCGAGATCTCCGAGAATCGATTTTCCCGGTAGATCTTCGAGTGCCTTGGTTGAAACGAATGCCCGGTCGATTGGCGACTCACGCCGGAGAACTTCGGCACATTTCTGCACGAATGCGATGCGATCGGGCAGCGCTGCGAGCAGCCGTTCCTCTCGGACGAGAAGACTCTGCTCTTTCAGTTTTTCCTCAAGTCCCACTTCGCGGAATTGCGTCAGCGTTTCCTCAAGACTGGGGAGCGCGGCGAGACGTTCGTCGATCTGCGCAAGCTCTGCGCGTGTGTCCAAGAGGCTCCTGCGGTTGTTCTCAAGTTCGCGCAGGAGGTTGCTCTTACGGCGAGGCGCGGAGTCATCACGCTCGACGAAGCGGTCGAGAAGGCGAGTGAGATTTTCTCCGCTCTTGGCTAGCTCCGAGATCTCGTGCTGACCAAAGACTTCGACTTGTGGGAGTACATCCTGGGGATCCAGATCCAGAACTTCTCCGGACTCCGTTCGGACGATCGGAGGGTTGGGAAGGGTCCTCTCGATGACGTACGTACGGGTCGAGGGCCGGTGGACACGCACGAGCAGCGAGATCTTGGTCCCGCTGCGCAGGACGTGGCGGACGATGCCCTCATGGGCCTTGCGGGCTTCGTCACCAACCGGGTTGAGTCCGAGGACGGCTCGAATGCTCTCCACGACCGTCGATTTTCCGGTCCCGCGACCTCCGACCAGCACGTTGAGGTTGCGGTTGAAATGGATCGCGGCCGCCTGAAGAAAACCGCTCGTCTCCCAAGTGATCGCGACCAACTCAGCGTGCTTTTCTTCTTCTTGTTCTTCTTTCGGGTTGAGCCGAATGCGTGAGCCGGGGTCGAGGAACGCTTGGCGTAGACCTTCGATCGAGACCTCTGACATCTTGATCAAACAGGTTGAAGAACGGTCGTCGAGGTCGTCCGGCTTGGCGATGTCCTTGGCGTTGACAACGGCGATAGCGAGTCCGCCGTCGGGAGCGTGGGGACGCTTGTAGTCTGGGTTGGTGTTTTCGACGATCGGTCGGATGCCTTGCTTGAGGTCTTTGACCGAGCCAGGGATCTGGATGGCGAGAAGGTTCTCGTCGCGCCAGGCGTTGATGCGAGGCTGTCCCGTCAGTTTATCGAGGAGTCCACAAGAACCCGTCACGTGAGCCGCGATGGCCACGCCACCATTCTCACGGACTTTGGCAAGGAGTTCACTGAACGTTACGTTCGCAAGCACACTAGAGGGGGTTGTCTCGTTGATTCCGAACCCTCCCAGGTAGCGCTCGAGCACGCCCTGTTCAGTCTCGGGCGGATAGATGCAGAGCACGTGGATCCCCTCGCTCGAGGAGAGCTCAAATCCGGGGAAGATGTGCACGTCGTGCATCTCGGCCGCAGCACGGAACGCGGGTATGCCGCTAACACTGTTGTGGTCGGTGATCGCCAGTATGGTGATGTCAAGGGCAACGGCCTTGTCGACGATCGCGCGCGCGTAGTCACTCTCGGTGCCATCGTTGGCCTGCCCTCTGAAGGTCTCGCGGTAGCTGTGCGGATTCACTTGGAGCGCACAGCGGCGGAACACGGCGCCGCTAGGAAGCTCCAATGCTCGGCTGATCAAGTCGTTCTTCGTCATCGGTTCAATCCCAGGGCGAGTGCCTGCTCCCCGGTCGCGGTCAGAGTGACCTGCTGAGGGCGAAGTTGGCCGTCTATCGGCAGGAGATATGGGACCCGTTGTGGCTGCATGGTCAGGGCCTCCGCGCATATTTCTACCATCTTGGCGGCGCCGCGGTGGTGGACGAACCCTCAAGATCGCTCAACCCCTCAATCGGTCCTTGGCGCGCTGCCCGGATGCTGCCCGATTCCCAGGAACTTGGAGTTCAAGCGTTGTTTTCGGCTTCTGCCCGCGACACAGTGTCTCGCGCGATGAGCAAGCCCAGCACCAAGCCCCCGAGCGGAATGCGAGACTTCCTACCGGAGGAGCTCGGCCGACGGCACCACGTCATCGGTGTCATCCGCAGCGTGTTCGAGCGCTACGGATTTTTGCCGCTCGAGACGCCGTCGATCGAGAATCTCGCGGTCCTCACCGGGAAGTACGGCGAGGACGAAAAGCTCATCTACCGGCTGCTTCACCGTGGTCTGAAGCTCGGTGAGATCCTGGCTGACAAGGGCGTTGAGGTCAGCGAGGCGACCTTGCGGACCAGGCGCTGCGTTACGACCTTACCGTCCCGCTGGCCCGCGTCGTGGCCCAGTACGGCGATCTCCCGCGCTACTTCAAGCGTTATCAGATCCAGCCGGTCTGGCGCGCGGATCGTCCGGGTAAGGGTCGGTACCGAGAGTTTTACCAGTGCGACGTCGACATCACGGGCACCGAGAGTCTCATCGCCGAGGCTGAGGTGGCGGCGGCTGCGTCCGAGGTGCTTCGCGAGCTTGGGTTCTCTGACTTCACCCTTGCCATCAACCACCGCGAGCTGCTGCGTGGTCTGATCCGCGGGGCGAACATCGAGCTTTCGCAAGAGTCCTCGGCGCTCATCGCTGTCGACAAGCTGGACAAGATCGGGGCCGACGGCGTACGAGACGAACTCGCGAAACGAGGCATCGAGGCGAGTCGTGCAGCGCGCCTCGTCGAGCTCGTGACCCTCGAAGCCGACGACAACGCATCGCTGCTGGCGACGCTTCGCGACACGCTTGCGACCGACGCGGCCGCGGTCAAAGCCATCGACGATCTCACCGAGCTGCTCAAACTGCTGGACGTGACACCTGCGGCCGACCACGCCCGTATCTCGCCAAAGCTGGCGAGAGGCTTGAGCTACTACACGGGTCCAATCTTTGAGGTGTCGGTCCCCGACTTTGCGGGCAGCATCGCGGGTGGTGGTCGCTACGACGAACTCGTGGGCATGTTCGGAAAGAAGAAGGTCCCCGCCATGGGCCTTGCCCTGGGCTTTGAGCGCCTCGTATTGATCATGGGCCAACGCGGGCTGTACCCCGAGCTTCTCGCGGGACCCCAGGTGATGCTGTGCTCGATGGATGTGAGCAATGCGGACGTGCTACGGGTCGCGCACCAGCTCCGGGCCCAGGGGTTGAAAGTCGAGGTGTATCCAGACGCCGCGAAGTTGGGCAAGCAACTGCAGTACGCGGACGCTCCCGGAGTTTCGGCTCCCTTCGCTGCCATTGTTGGCGCGACGGAGATCGCGGCCGGCACGGTCACGCTCAAACGGTTGTCGACGGGCGAGCAGCAGACTCTTGCGATCGCGGACGTCGCCGCTCATATCGCGGGGCCTTAGTCCTCGTCGGAACGGGGCCAGTGGCAGAATTCGGGGTCCCTGAACACCGCGCAGGACATCTCGTTGGGGCAGACAAACCCTTCTTGGCACAGCAGGTAGCACAGGCCGTCCATCCCGCACCTGATGTTGGGTGACCCGGTTTCCGGAACAGGGCAATCGCCTGCGTCCATACAACTCGGCGCACATTCGCTGGAACGGTTGCAGGTCGGATACGCGGCTGGGCAGTTTGGCTCTGGAGCGTCTTGAATGCACGGTCCGTAGGGCGCCATGCCAGGCCCCGATGTTTCGCCGCCGGTCGTCTCACTCATGCTGGCCGTCCCGCCAGAATCGTCGCCCGCGGTCCCCGTGTCTCCCGGTCCGTCGCCGGTCCCGTCGTCTGGGTTGCCGAGCGAAGTCGAGGCATCGGTGGGGCTGGTTGTCACGGGTCCCGCGTCCGCCGGGTTGGTCGTGTCGCCGGACGGCTGGCCCTCGCTATCGGTCTCGGTCGAAGCATCGGTCGAAGCATCGCCACCTGAGCCTGAACCGAAGGAGCACCCCAGGCCCAGGGCCAGACAACCGGCCAACAACACGCGACAACGCATTATCGGAGAATAGCGTCTGCGCTGCCCTGTGATAAGTGAGACCACTCACCAGACGGGCGAGGTTCTAGTGCGCAGCGAGACGCTCAGCTGCAAACGTGTCGCCGTCACGACGCCCAAGATCGTAGGCGGCCTGGATCAAGTCGGGGTTGGCGTAGTCCCACATCTTGATCGGAGGATCTTCGGACGGCTGAACGTACAAGCGCGCCGGATGTTCTGGAAGTTCTTCGTAGCGCCGACTCAGCAGAACGAGCGTGCGGTCGAACTCATCCACGAGATCGGCGGGCGCAGCATCGAGCAGTGCACCGTCGATCACCGCCCGACCGTCTCTGCGGTACGCGGGGGTCAGCGGCGGCATGCACGACGAATGCATGATCAGGTCAGCGAGTTCCGCTGGGGTCTTGCACGACTGTACGGTGACGACCATCGGCTGAAACCCGAGACTTCGCGCGGCGGTGGGGTGCACACGGCGACGGACGAGTCGATCGATCCCGTACGCCGCAAAGCCCATCGCAAGCGCAGGAATCGAATGGACATGGCGGGGCGGACGAGTCATCAACACTCGGATCTCGGGTGCAGTGCGCAGCCGCTCGAGGACTGCGGCGTCCATCGTCTCGAGGATTGTCCCGCGGTACATGGGCTCATGCGGGAATACGGCCTCGCGACGGAGCACGTTGCCGGGATAAAAATTGCGCGGGTTGTCCCTGGTTCGCCGAATGAACGAGGCGAGCACGGCGTCGGTCGCCCCTCCGAAGGCGGCACAAGCGAACGCCGCACCTGCGCTCACCGCAGCGATCGCTTTGGGTTTGAGTTCGAGTTGCGGCGCCGCCGTGGCCCAGAAACCGGCTTGCCAGAAACAGCGACAACCGCCGCCGGAGAACACTACTGCGCTAAACTCGGACTGCATCGAAGGTAGGCGGGTCTCGCCGTTGCGGAGGATAGCGGTGCTTGTCGGCGCGGGCATAGTCCGTGCGCTGTCACCCCAGGGGATAACGCTGGCCCTACTCCCGAGGCGGTTGTGGCGACTGGAGCGGCGCTGCGGTACCTGCGGCGGCCGGCCGGCGCAGGCATGTGACCCATACCCAGTAGACAAGCAACGGCTGCAGAGGCAGGCGTAGCCACAGTGCTAGCTCTGGCAGCTCTGGAAAGTTGGAGGCATGGATCGCCATCTCGATGTTCGCGGGGAACACTGCGACGAGCAGCGCCACCAGACCCCAACCGGCGAGGTGGCGTGTCTTTGGGATGAAGACCATGAGGCCGAGGGCGAGCTCGGCGATACCGCTGCTCAACACCAGCGGTCGATGCCAAGGCAGGTATCCCGGCATGATCCGGATCATCAGGTCGGTGAGTACAAAATGGTTGATGCCCTGGGCGACCATGCCGACGCCCAACAGGACCCGGAGCACAACAATAAGTCGGCTCTCGCGCCCTACCACGCGTGCAGTGTACTCCCGTCGGGACCGCGTAGCGTCACGGTCTGCCCGGGAACAACGGCCACGTCGCGCGAACCGGGCAGGTTGCGCGCAACGATGCAAACCGGCTCGCTCGCCTCCTGGCGGCATGCGAAGAACGAGGCCCGGTGGCCGAATTCAAACTGCCCGACCACGGTGTCTCTGGCATCACCCGCGCCGAGTCCCGTCGCAACCAGATGAACGCCGCCGACTTCTTTTCGCCCTCCCTTTCGTGGAAGCTTGGCGATTGGCGCGGAGAGGTACCAGCCAGCCGCGGTTTGAAGCGCCACCCGAAGACCCCCCTTCCTGCCTTCGCCCTTCCCGGTGCTGCGCACGAGGTGAGCACCGTGGATGGGGGCTTCGTTGTCACTCACGCTGGCCGCTCGACCGCGCTTGAGCTTGGGGTCGAGCTCGCACTTCATCTTGCGACAGAGGGTTCGGAGTCGGGGCTGCGGACCTGTTAGCGGCAATACCAGTGCATCGGACGTGGGCTGGCGAGTTCCGCAAACGGGGGTCGCATCGTCGGTTTCCTCGCACGCGGCCGTGCACTCGGCCATGCCGGTTGTCGCGTCCGCGTCGTCGCGAGCCAGCGCATCGCAAGTGATAGCGCAGCGGGCACCACACGGTAACTTCGCCATGCGCGGCGTTAGATTGGCAGACGGCGTGGCCCGGGTCCCGATGAGGATTCCGTGAAGGCCGTTTCTGTCCCACTCGGAGCCGCGCTGGCGCCAAACACCCACCAGTTGATCGTCTCGTACCGTGAAGAAAAATTGCTGATCAATACCCTTGGCACGAGCATCACGCAGGGAAAATCGACCACCGAAACCGAACGCGAACGCGCCTTCACCCCGCACGATCGAACGTGACGCTCGTTGGATCGCGCGCTCAGGAAACTTGCTGCCCGTGAATCCAGTCTTGGAGAGCGAAGCCTGGGCGGTACATCCCGCGATCTCGACCTCGATTTTCGCAGTGTAGTGGCCTTGGATATCGAGCTTCTTGGCGGACCTGGCAGCGGTCACCTGGGTGGTGAAGTTCCATTCGCCCGATAGCTCGGCGAGCGCGCATGCATCCGCTGACAAGTCTGTGGCCAATGGCGTTGGGGTCACCTCGTCGGGGGACGGTGCCTGCGGTGTCGCGACGTCGGCCGGTTGGTCTTGGTCGCTCTTGGGAAGCAACGTTGCTGCCGCCACGCCACCCACCAACAGCACGGCCAGGCCGGTCCACAACCAGGGGCGAGACTTGCCGACGTCCTCGAAGGTAATGGAGGGGGCCGGTTCACCGAACTGGAACTCGGGCGAGGTCTCACTCGGTGTCTCCGCGACGGCTGGGGCGGTCTCGATACTGGACGCAGGCAGAGGTCCAGGTGGTTGCACCGGTTCGGCGACCGCTGGTGGCGTCGCGATATCGGCAAACGACATCGGTGGCTCGACAGACGTCTCCGGTTGCGCAGACTCGTCTGGCGCAGG
>JAESSZ010000212.1 GCA_016763875.1 Nannocystaceae bacterium | reverse complement strand
GTGTCGGATCGTGTCGAGGTCGTGTCGGTGTGTTCGGCCGGGGCGGGCGGACGACCGAGCACGCTGCGCCAACCCAGCGACAGTGAACGCTGCGCCCAGACTCCGAACGCCACAATGCTGCCGAGTTGGCAGACGTACAGCAGGAACACAAAGGTCGAGCCCGCCGCCTTGACCTCGCTCGGAGGGATGAACAGGCCCAGCCCCAACACCACCCCTGCGTGGAAGATGCCGACCTGCGCAGGGCCGCCAGGCACGAGCAACGCGATGTTGATCACGGCCATAACGGTCACGGTTGCGGTGAACGAGAGCGAAAGGCCGCAGCCCTGGGCGAGTACCCACATGCCGAACGCGTTGGCGGACCAGTACACCGCGGTCACGGCGAGGAATCCGATGAGCGGTCCGCCGCGGGGAAGGGCGGCCAGCCCCTCGGAGACTGCCTCTGCGGTCTCCGCCACTGCGGGCGCGATTCTTGGTGCGATCCGCCCGACGGTGGCGTTGACCAGGGAGCGTGCCGCTGCGGGAAACCGGCCCATGAGGGCCAATGTCACCAGCGCGAGCCCGAACAGCGCCATCACGACAGTCGTGGCGGCGTACAGCCGAGACATTTCACCACCGGAGCCACTCGAGGCGGTGGCGAAGAACAACCCACAGATCACCAAACCATCGACCACGCGCTCGATGGCGATTGAGCCGAGCGCCCGTCGCATGGTGACGTCGGTTGTGCGGGCGATCATCAGCGGGCGGGCGAATTCCCCCAACCGAAACGGGAGCAACGCGATCCACATCGCCCCGGCGAGTCCGACCCGCATGCCGACGCTCGTTGGTACATCCCCCAGGGGGCGCAGTAGCAACAGCCAGCGCGCACTGCGGGTCACATTGTAGATGACCAACACGCCGAGAAAACTGGGGACGGTCCACCACGCAATGGCGAACGAGGACGGCACCGCGTCGAAGTACGGGGCCAGCGCGATGAGGAAAAAAGCGGCCAGCACGACCGAGCCGCCCAGACGGAGCCAGAGTCCCGTGGCGCGACTGGCACTCACTTGCGGAATCGCGACAGGGCTGGCGTGAGCTCTTGGAGCTCGGGTAGCGGCACGTCGGGGTGCAGCTTCTTGGCGCGTAGCAGGAGGAGGGGCTCGTCCTCTCGGTGGTCAGGATCGGGCACGCAGCACAACACGGGACAGACCTTCTGGCAGGCCTCGTAGCCGTGAAACCCGACGCACTCGGTGCACAGATTCGGGTCAATGACGTAGAGGTCGTCGGCCTCGGTGATGGCTTCGTTGGGACACTCTGGCTCGCACGCACCGCAGTTGATGCACTCGTCGGTGATGTGGGTGGCCATCGGTAGGCAACGATAGGCCGAACGCGACGGGTTTCAAAGGCGAAAGCCGAACATCAGCCTTCGAGCATGGTACGCAAACGCGTGCGTGCGGCGTCGAATCGACGCATGGCCAGCGCGAGGTTGACCTCGCCAGCCATCATTGCCGCCATGATGTACTCGTCCGCGACGGTGGTGGCCATGAGTCGGTGAGCCTCGCCTTCGAGCACGACGATCGGTGCGTGCAGACCATGGCGGTCGGCCGAGTCCGCCAGCAGCTTCAGCGGTTGTCCCAGCTGGGCTCCGACCAGCTGTACGTCGATCGTCGAGAGGCGCCGGTCGTGGGTCACGTAGTCGATCGCGTACCCAGCATCGTCAGCGAGCACGACACCCAGTACCCCGGGGACGGTCATGATCGTCTCCAATAGCCGCCCAAACTCGGTGCGAAGCGCCGATGTGGGGAGCGTGTTGTGGGCGAGGTGCGTCACTTCGACCGTGCGCGCTGGGCTTACCCGACCGCGGCGTCGCTGCGCCCGGTCCACCGTCGGTGGCGGGCTCAACTCAACGAGCCTCCGGCTCTTGTGCCGCGGCCGGAAGCGCGGCGACACGGACCGCACTGTCGCGCTGCAGCGCCTCCATATAGTTTGCGAACTCCCGCACGAGCCACTTCAGATGAATCTGCTCTCGTATCAAGACCGAGGTGCTTGGGTCGGCGAGGTCACGCAGTGGCTCGATGGCGACCAGAGACGCAAAGTGGAGCCCCCATGAGCCCGCAAACACTTCGGAATACGTACCCGGATCCAGAGTGCCGATACGCTCCGTCCACATCGGATCGAAGTTCGGTTTTACGCAGCGACCGTCGTCGGCCACCTCGGCGCAGGCGGTGAGGTCGAACGCCAGTTGTGACTCAAAGCGCAGGAGCAAGTCTTCGTCGACCGTCTCTGGGCGCAGCACGCTCATCGACCGACCGATGAGCCCGCACGCCTCGGGGTCCGACGCGGGGATGTAGCGTTGGATCCTTGCCGCAAGCGGCGACAAAACGGACATCGCGCGGGCTCGCCAAGCGGGATCGCGCGTGATCAGCTCGGCCTCGGTCATGTTCTTGGCGTCCGCGGGGATGACGACCACCTGGCAAATGCGGTGGACCCTGGGATGCACGTAGCTGCTGCTGCTTAGCGCGCGGCCAAGGATCGGATCGTCGTCGGGAATCGCCGCGGGTGTCCGCGGGGAGGCGAAGTCTTCGTCGAGCCACAGGCGTGCGCGGGCCGCTCGCAGCAGGTGCTGACGCCGCGTCGCTGCGATCTGTGGTCGCGGGTCGCTGTACTGCTGCTGCGCATGTGCTGCGCGACTACCGGCCGCCAGCTGCAGGGTCTCGATCGCTTGCGCGCGCGCCACGTCCTCGCTCACGCCATCGCGCGTGGCGAGTTGGCGCACGACCGAGGCATCCAGCGGCTTCGCGTCGACCAATACAACCGGATCTACCGCACGGCTGGCGGAGCCTCCGCCGCAAGCCGCAGCCGCAAGGCCAATGCTCGCGGCAGCGCTCCTAGAACGCCAGCGACAGTGCCAGCGATCCCAGGCGCGCTTGGCCATAACGGTTACTTTGGAACACGTGGTTGTAGGTTGCTGAGACCCAGCTGTTTTCGAGCCAATCGAGCCCACGGTGGCGGGCGAGACCATCGAGTTCGTACACCAGCTGCACCCCGGGGGTGTGCGAGTCCCAGTTGTCCATTTTTGGGTCGGCGGTCGCACAGTTGGTGGGGGTGTTCTTGGTACAGCGGCCGACAGGGTTGCTGTACATCCCGTCGTCTCGCCAGAAGAACGCTTCGCTCTGCCGATAGTAGCGGTAGCGGACGCGCAGGCGGTAGTGCTTCGCGAAGCGCAGGTGAACGCGCATTTCCGGCGCGTGCGCGGTGATCTCCCAACTGTCGGCGTAGTAGCGGTAGCGCGGCTCCAGCACCAGTGACACGTGTTTGCGCGGAATCACCCAGCGCACGGCTGGCGCAGGGCGAAGCGGGTGCGGTCCATCGGGTGGGTCTCGCTGGTGACCCCCAAGATCTGCATGCCCCGGTAGGGGTTGTCCATTGGGCCGTCGGCGTGGGCGACCTCGGCGGTCAGCAGACCCAAGACGTGCTTGTGGAGCACGTGTGTGTAGCCGGCCGCGACGTAGTGGACCTGCAGTAAATTGGTACCTCGGCCCGAACCTCGGCCCGAGCATGTGGCGACATCTTCGCTGCCCCCGCACCACGGGGCCGAAACCTGAGTGTTGTTTTGGATGCGCCCGAAGCGGTCGAAGTTGTAGGCGTACGACAGCGAGAGGTTGATCGTGCGTTGCAGGAGTTCGCGGGAACCCGACACACCAATGCTCCGCGAGCGATAGTCGGTCTCGGTCGAGTAGCGGAAGAAGCCGCCGATGCCCCACGGCCCGAACTTGG
>JAESSZ010000211.1 GCA_016763875.1 Nannocystaceae bacterium | reverse complement strand
TCGCGGACGCTGTCGGCATGCGGACCAAAGCGGCACTCGTCACTGGCGGCGCACGCGGCATTGCGCGCGGCATCGCCCTCGATCTCGCCGAGCGAGGATGGTCGGTCGCGATCTGCTACCGGACGTCCAAAGACGAAGCCGACGAGACCGTGCGCGCCATGCAAGCGCTCGGGGCCAAGGCGATCGCGATTCAAACCGACGTCTCGGATCCTAGCGCCAGTCGCGAACTCGTCGCCAACGTCGAGTCCGAATTCGGAGGAGTCGATGCGCTGGTGAACGGCGCTGGTCCGTACCACCGGGTGCCCCTGCTCGACGAGACCGCTGAGGGTTGGCGCTCGATGTTCGACAACAATCTGCATCCGGTATTCGACCTCACTCAAGCCGTCGTTCCCGGAATGCGCGAGCGTGGATTCGGGCGCATCCTGAGCTTCGCGATGGCCAACGCAGACCGGGTTCAGGCCAACCCCAACGTCGCCGCGCATTTCATCGCGAAGATGGGCATCTTGGTGCTCACACGATCGCTGGCCAGGGTGCTGACCGGCGCGGGCATCACCGTCAACACGATCTCGCCAGGGTTCGTCGACACCGACAGCGCACCGGACTCGGAACTCCAGGCGGTCCTTCCGCGGATCCCCGCGGGCCGGCTGGGTACCGTGGATGACTGTGTCGGCGCCGCGCGCTTCTTGCTCTCGGACGAAGCGGCCTACGTCAGCGGTGCAAACATCGTCGTGAGCGGTGGCTGGGGCTTGTAGGACTCAAAACGCCCAAATTCCGCTGTTTTCGACAAGATGCGAACCTACCGTCGCCTCGGGGCACTATACTGGGGGGAGGCAATTGGCTGCGGGGGCGGCCATGGCTCCATGGGGGATATTCGGATGAAACGACTCGCGATCGCGACCTTGTGTTTGAGTGTTACCGCCGCTTGCGGCGATGAAGAGGGTGGACGGGGCGGAAGCACGTTCCCAGGCGGCGTTCCGATGAGCACGTCGGGGCTCACCGCCTCGGGCAGCGGCGACGGATTCGACGACGGCGACGATGACGACGATGACGACGACCTCAAACTCGACGTTCAGGGCGGCAACGCCGACGGCGGGGGCGAAGAGGCCGGGGACGACGCATGCCAAGAGTTGACCGACGAGGCTGAGGTCGGGCCACGACCGCAGGACATCATCGTGGTCATCGATACGTCCGGCTCGATGTCCGCAGAGGCTGCGTTCGTCCAGGCGCAGATGAACTCGTTCTCGATCCAGATCGGGGCGGCCAACGTCGACTCCCACATCATCCTCATCTCCAACAACGAGGTGTGTCTCGCGCCGCCACTAGGATCTGGCGGCTGCCCGGGTGCGGATTCCAATCCACCGGACTACTTCCATCTGGACCAAACGGTCGGCAGCACCAACGCGCTGCAACTGGTGCTCGATCGCTACGACGACTACAGCATGCACCTCAGGCCGACCGCGGTCACGCACCTCGTCATCGTGACCGACGACGACTCGAATATCGACGCCCCGACGTTCATCAGTCAGTTCGTCGGGCTCTCGCCTCATCTCAGCGAGTTCGTGGCGCACGGCATCATCGCGCCCGAAGACCCGTTCTTGGCGTGCCAGAACATGACGACCTGCTGTGGCTTAGCCGCCGACAGGGGCACGGTCTACCAAGCGCTGATCCAGGCAACCGGCGGCGTGGAAGGCAACCTCTGCGAGCAAGAGTTCCAGCCGATCTTCCAGGCGGTCGCCCAGCAGGTCATTGGCGGTGCAAGCCTATCGTGCTCCTTCGAGATCCCACCCGCGCCCCTGGGCGAGACGTTCGACCAGAACGAGGTCAACGTCGAGTTCAACGACGGCGCTGGCGGCACGCTAGAGATCGGCCGCGTTGACAGTGCCGCGATGTGTGCGGGGGTGAGCAACGGCTGGTACTACGACAATCCCGCGGACCCACAGGTGATCATCCTGTGTCCGCAGACCTGCGGCGAGGTTCAAGGCTTCGCCTCGGCCAGCATCGGGATCATCTTCGGCTGCGCAACGATCCCGGCCGGGTAACAACGCCACTACCCCGGGGATCCTCCGCCGGACCTACTGGCCGCGTCGCCGACGCGCCAGCCCAAGCAGCATCAAAGCAAACAGCGCCACCGGAGCAGGCCGCGGTGCAACCGCACAGCCGCCCGACGAAGCCTCGTCGCTGCCCTCTTGGCCGCCAGCGTTGTCCTCTTTCGCCTCGTCGACCGCCAGCGTCTCGCTACAGCCTTCGTTGCCGGCCGCATCGGTAGCACATACGCGATACGACGCATCCTTGGGAAGCGCGCCTGAGTCGGCCCGCCAGATAAACTCACCGGTCCAGGTCATCTCGTGGGTCGCGATGTCTTCGCCGTCGACGGACACGATCACCGAGACGCCCTTCCAGTCATGGGCACGACTCGGGCTCTTGTTGTCGTGCACCCTGGCTAGGATGCCCACCGTCACGCGCTCGGCCGCATCGCCTTCGGTCATCGGCCGCATCATCTGGACAATGGGCGCTGCCGTGTCCGGGGCGATGTCGTCACCCAGGTAGACCCGCTCGGGATCTCCGAGTTCACCCTGGCTCTGCACGACGTCGAGTTTGCCGTCGCCGTTGAGGTCCGCTAGCGCGATCCCCAGCGTGCCCGGCGTGTTCACCAAGCCTGTCGCCAACCCCGCGTTGTGGTCGAGGGTGAAACGCCCGTCGGTAGCCAAGTCGTTGACATGCAATCGATCGGCACCACCGCCCAACGCACCGATCAAGAAGTCAGGATCGCCATCCGAGTCGAAGTCGAGGACCACGACCATGTTGTCGTCCTCGCCCTTGTTCTGGTCGTCGGGCCAGATATCCGCGCTCATATCTTCGAAGCGCCCTTGCGAATCGGCAACAAAGATCCGCTCACGCAGGTCGAACCGGTTGCTCACCTGTGCACCATCGTTGATCGTGATCACCGCCAGCGAAGCCTTCTCGGCCCCAGGCAGTTTGATGAACATCGGCTCGAAGTCGTAGTTGTTGGTGAACTGCGGCAAGCCGTTGGACGCGGAGAACTTCCCGTCCTCGTTGATATAGAGGTTGCTGCCGGCCCCCACCTTGGAGGAGGCCATGATGTCGAGGTCGAAGTCGCCATCGACATCGATGAGTTCGATCTCCCACGCCCATGCCACGGCAACGTCCTCGACCATCGACTCCGTGACATCGACAAAGGCCTTGGCGTCCGTGTCCAGCTCGTTGAGCCAAACGAGTGGACGGCCACCACGTGCGGTGAAGGGGTCGAGCAACTCGCCATCAGCACCGTCCAGGCCCCAGTCCGCAAGCACGATGTCCAGGTCACCGTCGCCATCGACATCCCCGATCTCAAAGTCGCCAACGCTGGCGTTCATCTGAGGCAGGAGGTCCGTGCGTTCCTCGAACTTCCCGTCGCCCAGGCCAACAAAGAGCCGGCTCTGCGTCTCGTAGGTATTGCCGACGATGATGTCGACGATGCCGTCGCCCGTGACGTCGCGACCCTTGATCACTCGCGAGAAGTCGCCCTGTTCACCCAGCACCTCGACGCTGACGTCCGTAAACATCGGCACACCATCCGCGTCGGGACCCTCGTTGATCCAAATGCCATTGAGTTGCGGCTCGCCCGGCTCGTTGTAAGCGCTGCCGTTGGCGAAGAGCAGATCGACATC
>JAESSZ010000210.1 GCA_016763875.1 Nannocystaceae bacterium | reverse complement strand
TGGACGAGCTCAGCGAGGTGCGTCGGTGTCATGTACCCCAAAGACCCAGCTGCGGAGGAAAAGGATACTGCCTTCACACGCGCAGTCACCGGGTGTGGGAACATTGGTCACGTCACGTTGTCAGGTACGGTGATGCCCTACCCCCGTCGTTTGCGGTTGCTGCTGACTGCCGCGTGCCTCGCCGGCTGCACATCCCAGGGCCCGCCAGCGGCTGAATTGCCCATCGACCAGCCGAACGCCTCCGCGGTCGCAGATCCGCCGGGCGAATCCGAGTTCGCGCAATCGTCGGTGTCCGTGACCCGGCTGTGTGACAAAGGCTCCTCGGCGTTGGCCCAAGCCCGCAAGCGGTACGACGCGCTGGAGCAACTGGTCGAGGCCCTGCCCGCGGACGGAACGGCGGCGCCTTTCAATGCGCAGGCCACCGCGCTGTATCGGCATGAGTGCCTCAGCGTCGCGCGCGGTGATGAGCCGATGCTCTCATTCGAACTCACGTTTGGGATCGAGGCGAAAACGTACTGGGGCGACGGTCTCGGGATGTGGTTGCGTAGCTACCTCGACCTTGCCGACGGTACTGACTCTACCGTTTGGCTCCCGCCCACGCGGCGCGACATCGTTACCCCGCAGACCCGCGAGGACGACCCGCTCGTGGCGTGGTTGTGCAGCGCAGATCCGCAAGACGTCTGTGCCCGCTCCGTGGCGGGATGGGCATCGCGCGCCCAGCGTTACTTCGAGCTGTGGTCCATGTCTGGGAGACCCAGTTCGCCCGACTGTGTCGCGGCGGCGTCCGAGGGTCCCGCTCAAGGTGCGTACACACGGTGGCGGTCGTGCGTAAGCAAGGCTCTCGCGCGACAACCATCGCTGCCCGTTGGGGGCCTCGGGCTAGTCGATACCGGGTGGGTCGCGTTGTATGGTCGACGTGGACACTACGCATACTGCGACGGCGTGACTGCGTTCGATCTTGGATCCGGGGCGTACTACGAGTTCGCTTTGTGCAACCACCGGCCTGAGCTCGATGGCCTGGTACGCGCGGGCGCGGTGGATCCCCCGTCTCGTAGCGTCGAAGTCACCGTCGGCACGATCGCGCTCGAACGCGTGCGCGAGTTCGCTTGGGCCATGATGTCCGCGCGCTATGTGCAACTCGACGTTGTCACGGACCGGGCGCTTGGTACCCAACTCCCCGACGACGTGACTGTCGCCAGATACGATGACCCTTTCGCTGTCACCGGCCTCGGTTTGTCTGGAACCGGGAGTAGTGGCTCGACCACCCTTGGGTGGACGTGGACCCAGCGCTCCGGGGCTGCCGACGTCTTCGGCGAGCTGGGCTGGTCCTACTCGGGCGCGGCCGGGGACTACGCCGCGCGGCTGCTGTCGGTCGTCCGACTGGGAATACAACCCGGCTGCGCCCCGGAATCGTTGCCTCAGTGGGTCGTGGACAATCTGGCCGTCGCCCGACTGCCGACGTCTGAACTGGTGGCCCCTCCGAGTGCGGAAGTGTTGGCGGCGATGCGTGAGCAAGTCACCAAGGGCCGTTGTGGCTAACGCTTCTGCGTCCGGCGACGCACGAGTGCGCCGAATCAGTGCGTTGATCAGTGCGGTCCCCAATGCAGCGTTTTTCCGAGGCCGTCCAGCGCGGTGTCCAGCGCTAGGGGCTTGCCGTTGGTGTCGGTCACCACCACGCGGGACAGCTCGACGTCCCAATGCAGACGTCCTTCATCGTTGCATGTGTACCGAGGTCCCTCGGGGTCGCGCTCGCTCCACCACTGAGAAGGCCGGGCCAGCCACACCGACTGCTGACACAACACGCCCGCCTTGTAGAGGTATGCAGTCCCGCGACCGTCGGGCAGAGTCGATGACGCGACGAACACCGGGCCGAACGGGAACGCTGGATCGGAGGTGAGTACGCCGATGAGCCCACCGAGCGCGAGACCCACGTGCAGCAGGCCGGCCGCGAGCTTGCGCCACCAGGGTGTCGAGTGACGCACTGCGCTCAACATCGAGACCAACAGCGCCGCCACGCCGCCGAGGGCAAGCACCCAGGGGACGGCGCTCAGCCACGGTCGCGGCAGGCGCGACGGAACTCCCTGTATGTGGAAGATCCCGTGAATGCCGGCTGCCACCGCGAGAGCCAGCACTCCGACCAGCAAGTAGCGCTGGCGCCGAGCGAAGTGCTTCACGGCTCCGACGGTAGCAGGTCGGCAGCGGCATCCCCAGTGCGGCGTCTTAGCACCGGAGACCGTTTCCCAATGTCCCGCAGTCGAACCCACGCCCGCTGCGAGACAGGTTCACCGCCCCTTAGGGAGTGACCAGCTGGAACTGTTCCAACTCAGCGTCCGTCATCCAGTGGATCCCGTCAGCCGGAGCGGCCTCAAGGGTGAACCAGTAGAAGTCCGGGCCTAGCGTCTTGCCCAGCATTTCCGAGAAGTATGAGAGCTGCGAGGCGTGAGCCCGGTGCTCGGGCGGGTAGTCCGCTCCGTCCATCTCGCCGTCGCTCCACGAATGTACGCCGAGCCTGCCTCCATCCTCGACCTGGCGGACAGCGCCTCCGCAGAAGAGGTCGACACCACCCGAGGCAATCTCGCCGTTTGCCGGCACGCGCGTCGTCCAGCCTGCATCCCGCACGAGTCGGCCAGTCTCCACGTTGATCTCGTCATTGATCGAGCCTGAGATGTCGAGCAAAAGCAGGGTGTCGACGGCGGGAAGGTCAGCTTGCATTCGCAACACTTGCAGGTAGGTGAGCGATCCCAGGTCCCCGGTGACGGTCGCCGTAGAGCCGTCGACATCGAAGTGGCTCGACCCAGCCCCACCATCACGCAGCCACGCAACGTTACGCTGTCGTCCCCCGAATCAGCGTCTAGCGTCACGAGGTCGACGCTCATGGACTCGGCGGCGAGATCAACATGCACGTTCCCCATGCCGCGGTAGGTGCTGCCTCCGCTCAGCCAGATAATCTCGCCGGTTGGGACCTCTTGTCGCGAGATCGGGACGAACAAAATGTCCTGACCCACGACGCCGATGATACCGACCTGCGAATCGAAGGAATCGAAGACACCCAGCTCGACCTCGATGAGCCGGCCATCGATTTCAAGTCCCCCGGATGCGGCTTCGGTTAGCAGCTCCTCGAGTCCCATCGACGCGTAGTCGGGGCAAAAATCACTACCGGAAGACTCTTCACCGGTCTCAGTCTCGGTGTCGCTATCCGCAGCGGTGTCGCTATCCGCATCGGTGCCGGGATCGGCATCGGTGTCGGTGTCGGGATCCGGGTCTGTAGTCGCGCCAGAGGAGCTTGCGGCGGTGCCGCCTGACGCCTCGCCAGTGTCGCTCTCGCTCCCCGTATCCCCACTCGCTGACTCACTGCCAGATGATGAAGCGTTGCAGGCCGAGCCGACGGCCAAACTCAGCGCTAAGACGCTCAGATGGAAAGGACCCGGATGGAATTTTAGAGTTTTCATTCGTCTCTGTTCAAGTGGCTCCTGCACCGAGACTCGAACAGAGGAACGTCATCGCAATTCGATTGCTGTATGCCGATCTCGATCATCTGCCGAAGCCCCCAGTTGGGTAGCCCGAAAGTGTTGATTGAGATCGGGCGGTAACAAACACGCCCCGCGGCTCCGATCATGCGTGGACGATAGCGCGTCGTCCCCACAACACCAGCGTTTCCGAGACGCTGGCGTCACTGCGGTGTTTTGGATCACTCTCAGGGTTTCTGCGACGACGGCGCGCAGGTGGTGAGTGCGCTCGACTAGTGCGCTGTTTCGGACAGCGTCTGCGATCCCAGCATCGGGGCGAGTTTTTGGATGAGCTCAGATTGCGAACTGACCCGCAGTTTGGCGAACACTGACCGCAGGTGGTTCCGGATTGTGTTCTCACTGATCGTCATGCGAGAGGCGATGTCGCCGACTTTGAGGCCCGCGACGAGTTCTCTGACTACTTCGCGCTCGCGGCGCGACAGCCGGTTCCAGTCACCTGCATCCGCGAACCCGCCAGACCGACTTTGTACGGTCTCGAGCCGCGCATGGCCTCCACGACTGAACGAGTACCGCTTGGTAAGTGCCGCCGCCAGACGACTAAGCAGGTCATCGTAGGAGAACGGCTTAGTGATGTAGTCCAGAACGCCCGCCCGAATCCCCTCGACCGCTGACATCAGCGAGGGAGATGACGTCATCACCACCGTCCCCACCGAGCGAGCCGTCGCGGCGTAGAGGGTGCCGTGCTCGTGCAGCCCGGGAGTCTCGAGGTCGGCCAGGAACAGGTCGAACTCGTCCCGAGCGAGTGACTCGCCCGCCTGCGACGGCGTGCTGGCTAGTGCACACGCGAAGCCATTGAGCATGAGGATTTTTTGCACCGCGTCCGCCAGGAGGTCGTCCGAATCCAACAGCAGGATCCGGGATGGACTGGCGCTTACCCGCGTAGCCACTGCGCCCCCACAAGATGAAAACCCGAGGCGCGGACCGCACTAGGCGCGTGGCGCCAAGGGCCGACGCACGCTCCTACGTTGTCGGCAGTAACGTCCGGCGGTTGTTGTTCGCGGATCTCCAGTCGTTGTCCGGAGTCTGGACTAGTCGGTGCACTCGTGACCACGTTTGCTTGGACAGTCTGCGACGTCGATTTTCAAGTGTCGACAAACGATGTTGGCTCACGTGCAATCTGAGTTCAATCAGACAATAGTCGCTTGACGATGCTGCATAGGCACGAAAAGGGGGCACAACCGCGCTAACCTTGCGTCGGATGAGCGAGGCTCCGCCTGATACCGGTCTCTGCGGTCGGATTCTCGTCGTCGACGACGAGAAGAACATCCGCCGGACTCTGCGCATGGTGCTGGAAGGCGAGGGCGCAGAAGTGCTGGAAGCCGCAACCGGCGAACAGGCGCTGAAAGAGGTCAAAGCGGCTCAGCCGCCCGTGGAGGTCATGATCATGGACGTCATGATGCCGGGCATGTCTGGTTTGGCGGTGCTTGAGGCGCTCGCGAACCCCGACGGCGAGCCGCTGGAGATCCCGGTGATCATGATTAGTGGGCACGCCACTGTCGAAGATGCGGTCAGGGCCACGCGGCTTGGAGCGTTCGACTTCTTCGAGAAACCGCTCGCGCGGGACCGAGTGATTGTTAGCGTGCGCAACGCGCTACGACAGTTTCGCGCAGATCTACACGTGCGCCAATTGCGGACGCGGATCCGCGGTGAGATCATCGGCGAAAGCGCCCCTATGCAGGGATTGCTGGCGCAAGTCGCGAGGGTTGGAAAAACCAAAGCACGCGTATTGATCCACGGTGAAAGTGGCAGTGGCAAAGAACTCGTGGCGCGCGGGATTCATGAGGCGAGCGATCGTCGCGACGCGCCCTTCGTGAAGGTGAACTGTGCCGCGATTCCGCACAACCTCATTGAGAGCGAGTTGTTTGGTCATGAGCGTGGGGCGTTCACGGGGGCGACCGCGCAGAAAAAGGGACTATTCGAGGTCGCCAGCGGCGGCACCATTTTCCTCGATGAGATTGGTGACATGGCGATCGGAGCGCAAGCCAAAGTACTGCGCGTGCTTCAGTCGGGGGAACTGATGCGTGTCGGCGGCAGCAGAGTGGAGATCGTCGATGTTCGTGTGCTGGCAGCGACTCACAAGAACCTGAAGGAAGTCGTTACCCAGGGAGAGTTTCGCGAGGATCTGTACTTTAGGCTAGCCGTCGTACCTATCACGGTTCCCCCACTCCGTGACCGTGTCGAAGACCTTCCCGCGCTATGTCGGCACTTCATTGACCAGACATGCGATGAAAACGGACTACGAACTAAGCGCCTTTCGGATGAAGCCCTGGCCGCGCTCCGAAAACACGCATGGCCGGGGAACATTCGCGAGCTTCGTAACGTGATCGAGCGGATGGTGATCTTGTCCGATGGTGACCTCGGCCTCGACGATGTCCCACCTGAGGTTCGAGGCCATGAGGAGACGACCGAGCCTCTTGCGCCGAACCTCATCGATCTCGGTAATGGTCCGCCCCCCAGCGGCATGTCGCTTCGCGAGTTTCGGGAAGCTATCGAGCGCGCATTTATCTTGCGCCGACTCGGGGAGCAGGGCTGGAACGTCTCACGTACCGCCGAGTCGCTTGGCGTTGAGCGCACCCACCTCCACAAGAAGATGAAGGTGCTCGGGATTCAGCGCGGCGGGAAGTAGCCTACGGGGACTCAACCGATGGTGGCACCGCGATCGGGCCGCTCAACACGCTGCCACCAAGCCACAGACCCGCGCCCGCGCCGCCCAGCGCACCGAGTACGAAGAGTGAGGCGAACGGGTCGCCGAGCTCGCCCGCGCGAGCCTGATACGACGACACCCTCGCCGAGGTGGGGTACTTGCGCGCGAGAGCAGCGTAACTCGTCGTGCGATCGGCTCCGCCACCAACAGCCGCAATCGCATCAAACGCGGCTCGGCCTTCGGCGGTCCCAGCCTCTGCGAACCCCTGGACGACCATGTGAAAGACGGGCCCCTCGTTCAAGTGCGAGATCCAAACGCTGGTGCTCGACAGCGGCGCCAGGAGGTCCATGGAGACCTGCATGATCTTCTTGGGGTTGCTCTTGCCGAACTCCGCAGCCGGAAGCTCGCCCGAAAGCGCGTCGAAGACCTTTGCGGCGCCAGCGGCCTGCAGGGCGTCGAATGGGATGTACATCGCAAACGCAGGCTCGCCGGCTTCGAGGGCAGTAGCCAACGGTGCGGGCAGGGCAGCCAACATTGCGGCACTTGGGCCGCTGCCCTTGTAGGCCGAGACCTTCTCGACGACGTCCTCTGTGGCGCCGACGGTCACCGCTGCGTAGCCTCCAGCGGCGAACCCAAGCAGCTCGGACGCGTAATCCATCTCCTTTAGGAACTTGGCTTGCTTACCGCCCTCGAACTTGACGTGCACCGCCTGGGCGCCGCGAACCGTCTTCACTGTGGCCTCGATCGTCGTGCCGTCGGGCAGCTCCTTGGGAACCTCGCCCAGGCCCAAACTCGCCAACGCGACGAGGCCGGCCGCGGGGGCGGGGTCCGTGAGTCCGATGAGCGCTGCGAAGCCTTTGGCTCCCTCGATTCCTCCGATGATGACCTCGCCCGTGAGGGTTTTGACCATGTTCTGCGCCATGGCCGGTGCTTTCTTGCCCGCGGCCTTGATCTCGGCCTTGGAGCCTTGCGCCCAAATGAACGGTTGCCCGGCACCGATGAGCCCGAGGCCTGCGCCCTTGGAGGCCTGCAGGTACTTACCCAGCTGCTTACGTGTCTGCGGTACGGCAAAGGCGATGTGTGCCATGCCCTGGCCCGTCTCAACTGCAACCGGGATCCTGTTGCCCTCGTCGTCGACGAAGTGCGCGACGATGTTGGCGCGGCTGAGGTCGACGCCCGGCAGCTCGGCCTCCAGCATCTTGCGGAGACTCGCCGCCTTGCTGCCCGGCGCGTATCCCTTAGTATCGAATTTCGAGCATACCGCGTAGCCCGCGGCCGATGCCACCAATGCACAATGCTTCGGGATATCGCCGGTCGCCCCAACCGTCGTGAGCAGGGTTGGCAGCGCGTCGGCTGTGGCCGACCCGTACAGCACGACCGAGTGTTCGTCGTCGTCGTGCTTGCCCGCGATGACTGCGCCCGCGGAAAGATCGATTCCGCTGGCGGTCAGCGCCTTTTCAAAGGCAACGATTTTCTTGAGACTGTCGCGCAACTCGTCGGCATCGGCGGGGTCGGTTTTCTCGATCTCGGAAGCGAGAAGACCGAGGCTTGCCTTCGATGCCTCAAGGTAACCCAGCGTACCTTCGACGAAGGCACCGAGGTCACGAATGATGATGAACATGTCCGCGTCTGCGGGGACCAAGTCGAGCAGCGGGTCGAGCGGTTGCGAGTAGCTGGGTGTGATGTCGCGAGGACCGGCAACGACACTCGCGACATGCTTGGCGAGGTCCACGACGCCTTCGTTCTCGGGCTCCTTCTCGCCGCCCTGGCTCGCGGTGCCGTCGGCGACGGCTTTTTCCGGGTCGCCTTTCTTCGCGCTGTCCTTGCTGTCAGCTGAGGTCTTCCCCTCGGTCTTTGCCTTGTCGTCGCAGGCGATTGGAGCGACACAAAGCGTGCCCGCGGCGAGCACAGCACACAGTGACGATGGAAGGCGGAGAGTCTTCACGATGTTGGGGACGGTACGCCCGGTCGCTGGCGCGGCACAAGCACCTGCGCCTCGCCCTTGTACTCATCGCACCGTGGCCTGATAGGGTCTACAAATGTTGTTCGGTGTGGGCGTTGCGCTAGTGCTGCAGCTGATGGTGCTACGGCCGGAGAAGGCCGCGCGTGCGCCACTGCAGATCTCGGCGGTCGGCGACATCATCTTCGGACGGTTCACGACGCACGGCTATCGGTCGCTTGTCCTGGACGATGTGTTCTCGGCGGTCGCGGTGCCGCTGCGCGCAGATCTTGTCCTGGGCAATCTCGAGACCCCGGTTGTTGAGGTGCTTCCCGAGCGCAGTCCGCTGCGCCGCGGCTATCGATTTGGAGCAAAGCCGTACGTCGCCGATCTCATGCGGGATGCGGGGTTCACGGCTCTCAGCATCGCCAACAACCACGCCGTCGATCTCGTCGCTGATGGACTGACCGAGACCGCCGAGCACGTCGCCGCGGCTGGGATCGGAGTGCTCGGTCGCCCCAGCGCCGATGGGACTCCGACGATCGATACCCTGGAGATCCATGGCTGGCGTGTGGCGGTCATCGCCGCAACGACGTGGCTCAATGCACCCGTTCCCTCGGGCGCACCGTCACCGCCGCTGGTCTCATCCAAGCGGCTCGCACGCATACTCTCACCGCTGGTCAGCGACGCCGCGGAGAACCACGATCTGGTGATCGTGTCGCTGCACTGGGGCCGTGAGTACACCGAGATCCCGGAGAATCGTCAGCGTCACGTGGCACGTGTGCTTGCAGAGGCAGGCGCGGACTTTATTTGGGGACATCACGCCCACCTATTGCAGGGCGTCGAATGGATCGGCGACACGCTGGTCGCGTATTCGCTGGGTAACTTCGTATTCTACGAGGGTCGCGAATCAGGGTCGCGGAACTCCGCAATCTTGCGTCTCACGCGGTCGGTCGCCGGTCGTTGGACGGACGCGCATCTCGTCCCCATTCGTATCGAGGGCAGTCGCACGTTGCGCCCGAGACCCGCGAATCTTGTTGAAGCGCGCCGGATTCGCCGAGGCTTGCGACGGACGAGTGGACGCTTGGGTACCCGTACCGAGGTCGCAGAGGACGGCACGCTGCGAATCATGCTCAAGCGTTGGACCCCGAGCACTCAGACCCCGAGAGCCGCAGCGGCCGCTTCCCAAGTAAAGTAGCCTCCGCGGCATGAAGACGCGCGCAGCCGTTGCCCACGCCCCAGGGAAGCCGCTTTCCGTTGAGGAAGTCGATCTCGAAGGCCCACGCGCGGGTGAGGTTTTGATCGAGATCAAGGCCACGGGCGTGTGCCACACCGACGCGTTCACGTTGTCCGGTCGTGACCCCGAAGGCCTGTTTCCCGTGATCCTGGGACACGAAGGCGCGGGCATTGTCGTCGACATTGGCGCAGGGGTCACTTCCCTGAAAAAGGGAGATCACGTCATCCCGCTGTACACGCCAGAGTGTCGGCAGTGCGACTACTGCACGTCGGGCAAGACCAACCTGTGCCAGGCGATTCGTTCGACGCAGGGGCAGGGGCTAATGCCCGATGGGACGAGCCGGTTTTCCATTGGGGGCGAGCCATTGTTCCACTACATGGGCACGTCAACGTTTGCCAACCACACCGTGGTCCCGGAGATTGCAGTCGCGAAGGTTCGACAGGACGCGCCCTTCGACAAGATCTGCTACATCGGTTGTGGCGTTACCACGGGGATTGGTGCGGTGATCAACACCGCGAAGGTGCAGCCAGGCGACAACGTCGTGGTGTTCGGTCTCGGTGGAATCGGCCTCAACGTCGTGCAGGGGGCGAGACTTGCGGGCGCCAATATGATCGTCGGGGTGGACCTCAACCCCAAACGTAGGGCGATTGCCGAGCAGTTCGGTATGACGCATTTCGTCAATCCCAACGAGGTGGAGGATGAGCTAGTGCCGCACCTCGTCAACCTCACCAAGGGCGGCGCCGACTACTCGTTTGAGTGCATTGGCAACGTCAAGGTCATGCGCCAAGCGCTCGAGTGCTGTCACAAGGGGTGGGGCACCTCGATCATCATTGGCGTCGCCGGGGCCGGTGAGGAGATCTCGACGCGTCCGTTTCAGCTCGTGACTGGTCGAAACTGGCGCGGCTCGGCATTCGGTGGCGCCAAGGGCCGCACCGATGTCCCCAAGATCGTCGACTGGTACATGGAAGGCAAGATCAACATCGACGACATGATCACGCACCAGGTCCCGTTGACCGACATCAACAAAGCTCTGGACCTGATGCACGAGGGCGAGTCGATCCGCACAGTTGTGAATTTCTGAACGAGAACGCTGGCGAAGACGGGTTCTCTTCAAAAACTTCGGGCTTGGATCTCGACGTGCTACCGGAGGGTAATGGGGAGGATTCTCTCGTTGGCACTCGTCTCGATGACGTTGGCGTGCGCGTCGGAGCCCGCTGCAGTCGTGTCCGATCTCGCGCTGCTGGCGACCGCGACCTCTTCCGCCGCCGAGCGGCTCCCGCAAACGCGGGAAGAGTTTCTGCGCACGCTGTCCCCGCTGCCATTCGATGCTGTCCGGGTGACCTACGCGGTTCAAGGGCCAGGCGGCCTTGCCGGGACGTTGGAGATTCTGTTGGCGTCGGGCGGTCGGCGGCGAGAGAGTTGGACGTTGGCGCTGCCGCTGCCGGGTGGTGACGTACGAACGATCGCCGCATCTGCGGTTCAAACGGCGGACTACATTTGGACGGGTACGGGCGAGTTTCTTGAGGTCGATCGCGCGCCGTTGGGAGCGCTGGCAGATGCGTATCTCAAACTCCCCGAAGACGAACGACGTCGGGTCGTGGAGAGTCTCGACGCATTCAGGAGTCGCGTCTCGTGGGCACGTGTCGATGCTCCTGGACCGGGACGTGAGGTTCTCGGAATGCCTTGCCTGGAGACGCGGCTGGCCGCGCAAGAGCTCTGCATTTGGGAAGCGACCGGGCTTCCGTTGGACTACCGCGGCAACGCCTTCGCGATGCAAGCGACGACGATCGAGACCGACGCTAGAATTCCCGAGGGTGCGTTTTCGGCGCCGATGGATGTCCAACGCAACGCGCCCGCGCCAGACTTAGACCCTGCCGAGAGTCTGAGCCGGCTGGCGCGCCAGGACTACGGGGAGCTTGGACCGCTCCTGCATCCTGGACTGCGTTTACCGCTGGGCTGAACGGCGCGAAATGGAGCGATCTGATTCTCGCGTTCGCAGCGCCTGGATCGAGTACAGTCGCCGCGCGGGTTGAGTCCTCATATGTCCAAACGTTTTGCGACCTTCGACGAGTTCTGGCCGTTCTATCTAGGCGAGCATCGCAATGCGACGTGCCGTGGACTCCACGTTTGGGGCTCCTCGCTTGGTCTGCTGACACTCGCGTGGGGTATCGCGACGCTGACTTGGTGGAGTTTCCCGCTCGCGTTGGTGATCGGCTATGGGCATTCGTGGGTCGGACATTTCTTCTTCGAGAAGAACGTCCCGGCCACCTTCGATGCGCCGCTGTTCTCTCTGCGCGGGGATATCAAGATGATCGGGCTGTTCTATCGCGGCAAGCTGTCGGCGGAGCTGGAGCGCCTCTACGGCTCGGCGAACCCCGCCGCGGACGCTCCCGTACGCGCCGAGCGATAGGCTCGGGCAAGAAAGCTGCAACGTCTCGCCGTGTGGGTCGACCCTCGGTCTGT
>JAESSZ010000019.1 GCA_016763875.1 Nannocystaceae bacterium | reverse complement strand
GTACTTTCGTATGTCGAGCTCGACGACCCACCCGCCTGCCGTTCTCGTCGCCTGGTCCCACAGGGCCTGCAGTGCTTGGTGCGCGGAGCGGCCGGGCCGGAACCCGTACGAGCAGGACAGGAAGTCCTGCTCGTAAACCGCGGTGAGCACCATGGTCACTGCACGCTGGAGAACCTTGTCCTCGAAGGTCGGGATCCCCAGTGGTCGTGTTTCGGTTCCGGTCCCTTTCGGGATGTGAACCCGACGCACGGGCGGCGCCCGGTACGTCCCCGATTTTGCGCGTTCGAGTAGCGACTGGAGGTTGCCCTCCAGGTTCTTTGCGTACTCGGCCGCGGTCTGTCGGTCGACGCCCGTGGCTCCACCTTTGCGCGTGAGGCGATATGCCTCCCGCAGCCAGGCGAGGTCGATATGGTGGGCGAGTGTTGTCAGCGGCATCCCGGGACACTCCCGCGCCAGCGCTGCTATCCGTTCCAGTTTTGTTGAGATGCTTGTCGAGCCCGATGTCCCGTTCATCTTTCCCTCGAATGGTTCCGTGATTTGGCGCTCCCTTTCCTCCACGGGGTCCCGTTAGGTTGGTTCCCCCGCTTCATCGGTACTACGAAGCGCTCCGACTTCTGGCCGCCCGTCCCGCCACGACCCTCGGGCCGTGTTTGCCGCTCGGTCTCCCTCGCTCGGCGGTTCCTCCGTTTCGCTTGCTCTCGCGGCGTGGATTTT
The DNA here is from genome assembly GCA_016763875.1 of Nannocystaceae bacterium. GTDB lineage: Bacteria > Myxococcota_A > Polyangia > Nannocystales > Nannocystaceae > JAESSZ01. The sequence continues at coordinate 5,029 of JAESSZ010000019.1, read as the reverse complement.
GGTCTCCGGTCCCCCGACCGGGAAGGAGGAGACGTCCAGATCTCCCAGGTTCCTGGGGAGTCCTTCCTCGCATGCCCTGCTCTCCGACCCCGGTGGAGCGACGACGCCTTGGTCTATGGCAGCGACGTCGTGGTGCCTTCCGTCTCTAGAAAAACGTCGGCCTCCACAAACACGTAATTACGGGGCTCAGTCACACGGCCTACGCGGCTCGCTGTCTACGCTTCGCAGTCACGGTCACCCGTGCCCACGCAAGACTCGCTTCCGGCTGGTGACCATGACCTTGGCCGGTCGGGGGCTTTCACCCCGCTGGACTCCAGTAAAGGTTTCAGTTCAACTCATCAACATCCTCCTTTTCCAAGCTTGGCCTGGCGCACTCCAGACGCACGCGACCGTCGGGCAAGCGCTGCACGGCATCGGTCGCAAACGGCGGGCGCAGCAGATACCTTGACATCCGTTCCAGTTGTTTTCTGTCACGACCGTCGACCGTCGTCGCCGCATGCAAGTTCATCCCGAACGCGTGCACGTTCAACTTTGCGGCGTGCCCAGGCGAGGCGGTCTGCCGGCTGACCGTCGCAAGGCCAAGCTGAACACAAGCAGCGATGCCAGGCTCGACATCCTGCTCTCCAACGTCGATGTGCTCGGCAAGCCGGCGGTCCCCGGCAACGGCACGCAGCACTGCGACGAGGTCTGCGTCGGTCGGCTCGGGCACCGGTAGAAAAACGGGCGCAGCTCGTTCTCCCTCGGCATCGGCATCGGCGTCATCGTCGACGGCCTCCTCGAACACGCCGTCGGCAACCAAGCAATGAAGGTGGAGGTAGAGCCCAAGGTCGGACCGAAAACGTTGCACGACGGTGATGACCCCCGCGTGCAGCCGACTCACCGTTGTCCGCTCATGCTGCCGCTTGGCCGTCCGGCGTAGCTGCTGACTCAGCCGCGCTGTGAACACCCGACACACCGCGCCAAGCAACGCGGCGTCGTAACCGAGCCGCACCGCCATCGGCCCGTCGAAAGACAGTACCCACTGTCGGTACCCGACCGCAGGCAACAGTCGCTCCACCCACAGCGCCGCCGTCTCGCACATCCGCCGACCCATGCACGACGGACATGTGCCGCGCGCCTTGCACGAAAACGGCAGCTCGCGGGCTGCTTACTCCGGGTTGCCAGCGCGACGAACTCGCCGACCGCGTGAACGTCAGCCCTTCGAGCAGCATCGAAAGCTCGTGCACATCCACTTGTACGCACCGCGCGTCCGAGTCGACCGCACGCAACGATGCAAACGTCCCCTTCTCCAAACGCTTGTGCACGATCGTGTATCCGCCTCGTGTCCACATCAGCAGCTTCACCTGGTTCTTGCGGCGGTTGATGAACACGAACAAGTGGCCCGACAACGGGTCCTTCGACATCATCACACGAGCCTCGTTGCTCAAACCGTCGAACGACTTTCTCAAGTTCACGGGCTGCGTCGCGACGTACACCTTGACCGAGCCCGGCAGCAGGATCACAAGCCCACGCCTCGCAGGCTCGCAACCATGCGACCGACGTCGTCAGGGCGGGCGTGCTCAGCATCGTGGATCTCGACGGCGATCCCGTCGGGCAGTCGGATCACCACAGCGGCTCGTTCGCCGCTCACCGCACCCGTCAGGATGGCCGGCACGAACTCAATCGGGGTGCTCAAGCGCGAACTACTGGCCGTCTTCTTCGTTCGCGAAGTCGCCTCGATGAGCGGTGCCCAGTACCGCAACTTCCAGGCGCCCAGTCCGTGCTCACGTGCGAATGTCTGCGCACGTTGACCGCTTGCCCGCCACGCCTCCACGACGCTTCGCGCCTCGGCCTCAGACCAACGCCGCTTTCCCGCCAGCGCGGCCCATTGCTTCTTCCTGCTCTTCGTTGTCATCCGCAGCAGCGTGCCCGCGCCCGCGCTGCATCGCTGCTGATTTCGAGGGGGCGCCCTGGCGGTCGGTCACGTTGGTGCCCTCGTCCTGGCCAAGGGTGGCAAGCCCATAAGCGCAGCTAAGATCCGCAACAAGGTCGGCGGTATGCCCCACTCAGGCCCGAGCGGCCCTGGGACGCCTGATCGAAGACGGCAAGATCACGTACGAGGCCAAAGCCCGCGCGACTCGCTACTTGGCAATCTAGAGGCGAGCGGGCTAGTCGACCGTGGGCGGCTGGCGTTGCACGTTTTTCCGGCTGGCCGGCCTCAACTGATGGCGCTCACTGCAAGGCCGTCAGCCTGAAGATCTCTTTTGCCTGCTCTACCGCGTCGTTCGCCTCCTTCTCCCAGACTCGTCTCGCCTGGAGCTCGTAGTCGGCCGTCTTCCGACGGCCGAAGAGCGACTCCAGCTCGTCCGCAATGTCTTGGTCATGGTTGGTGGAGTGGACGCCACGAAGAACGGCGAGCAACGCTGCATGAGTCGCTGGCCCCGTCGAGAGCATTTTGGGGTCGCCAGTTCGATGCCGCATGTGTGCACGAACCTGCAAGAAGGCAGAGTAGTATGCACGCCCGACCGTCACCCGCTTCATCGCCTCGGTGAGGGACGCGTCGTCGGGGAAGGCGACATCGTTGGCCCAGTTCGCAAGGCGGCGGATGTCGTCAGGCGTCATCGCTCAAACGCCATGCGCCGTGATGCCAACCCGCACGGGGCCTGACTGGGGGTGGAGGCGACGTAGTTCGCGACGTGCCGCCCGGACCCGCTCTAGGCGATCGCTTCGATTCGTGAACACCGCAACCTCTAGGGCCTCGAACAGATCCTCGCTGTCGGGATCGACGAAGTACTCAATGTCGATGTCGATGTCGGCGCCATCGAAGGCCGCGACCACAGCGTCGATGGCCCCGGTGACTACGGGGAGCAACTGCCGCGTATCTATGAGCAGTCGCGCATCGGGGTCGACATTGCGCACGCCCGGAATAGGCGGGGGAGGCCCGCTGGCTGCGGCCAGGTGCAAGCCCATAGGCATGCCACCTGAGACGGACGTGAGCACTTCGGCTGAGCTGACCCTATGCCAAATCACGGACTCCGAAAAACCCCAAGCAGCGTGCACACCGCGAATGGTGCAGTGAGAGACCACGACGCTAGCCTTCTCACACTTGTCATATGGCATCAGGCCAGCCACGCTGGACGCCGTGTAAAACAGACACTTGCTTCCCGCAGAATCGGACTGCAATGGCGCCGGGACAAAGGGAGGCCTCAGCTGCTCGGATTGCATGTTGAGAGAGTCGGTCACTTGCTGAGATCCCCTAACTCTTCGGTGACACAGACCGCTGCCTTCTCGAAGAAGTCCTTGATCTGATCTGGCTCAAACACCCCCTGATGCAACGGGCTGGTGCTCAGGTCGAACTGCCAGGTAACCACAAAGGCGCCCCCTTGTTCTCGTGCTTGCAAGGTCTCTATCCGGTTCACACCCACGGGCGCTCCTCGCAGCTGCCATTTCGTTGGTCGGTTTACGCGTGCACTCAACTCCGTAACCTCCCCACGCGCCGCGGCGTCACAAATCTCGGGCTTTAAAAAGCGACGCGAGACCTCGGTGTTGGCCTCAAGCTGGTCCTTCGGAATCGCCTGCGCAACGACAACGAGTGCAACCCTGGTGACCTCCACGTCAAGGAGCTCAACCATCCTCGTGCAAACCTTCGACGCGCAGCCCACAAATTCGCTGGCTGGCACAACTGGATTTTCTCGAATGTCGGCATACCGTTGTGCTTCAAAAATCGCATCCACTCGGTCGGGAGAAACGGCCACTCGCCAAACCGCGTTATCCCAGGTTGCGACAGCTGTGGTCGTTTGGCCAAGTGTGGTGGCTTGGCCAACACGCACACCTCGCGCCTCGGTCAACTTCCGAAACCCCAGTTGACCGTCCGCGGCTTCTTCCATAGCAACGCGTGCCACGTTGCTTAGTACCTGCGGCGGCGTTGCAGATCGCTGCACGACGAAGTAGGCCATGTGAAATTGGAGTGAGTCGTCGAACTTCATCGTGTGTTGAGGAGAACTGGCTGCTGATAGCCGGCGCTACTGTCGGGCCCAGCTTTGCGTCGGCGAGGTCGCCGACGCCGTCGTACTGTAACTCAGTCTCGACGGTGCGCACGGTCCTCCCCAACCGGCTGGGGGGCCGGTACTTCAATAGCATCGTAGGATTTTGCGGCATCTGAATGGCAACTCTTGGGCCGCTTCAGGCCGCTGGCCGCTCCAAACGCGGTTAAATGCCTGTGTTTTTGGAACAGTTCCATGAACCTTTGGTCAGGCCTGGTGTACGTACGTATGGGTGTACGTGCGTTCGCGCGCACGTCTCACCAACCGCTTGAAGCCTAGTCGATCCCCAGAAACAAGCTCGGCGGGAGCGAAGAGCAGTTGCCCAACGATTTCGCTGCCTCAACCGTAATCGGCAGAGTGCCGCTCAGGATGCCAGACATGGAGCGAACCGGCATCCCTAGATCGGCGGCAAGCGCAGCAACGTCACCGCCGCGTTCCTGCAGGAGGTGGCCAACAATCTCGTGGGGCTCAACGCTGGGGATTGCGGGGTGGTGCTCGTCCTCGTACTTCGTGATGAAGAGCGCACACAGGTCCAGCACAGCATGCAGCTCGGGCCCCGGCGTTGTTCCGCACTCCCGCATGAGGCCGCTGACGGTCTTGAGAGCTGCCTGGTACTTCTCCTCATCGTCGAGGATGCGGGGCTGGTGCTTCGCGAGTAGATCGGCGTAGGTCATCAGAGGAGTGGAACCTCGGAGTGTAACCGTTCACCCCCCTCGGTTTGAATGCGTGCGGATTAACACCCGGGTCGGGCTCGACGTCGGGAATCGAGCATGATCAAACGGAAGCGTGGCGATCAGCCCAGACGAGCACGACCAGTTGGTCGCCCAGCTCGATGAGGCGAAGGCCCAGCTACTCGTCCAGGAGGCCCAGCTCGGCGAACTCCGGCAGCAGCTTGCAACGGCGATAGACGCGATCGCGCGACTGAGCGAGCAGAAGGACAGGAACTCGACGAACTCGAACTTGCCGCCGTCCAGCGATGGGCCCGGCGCGGCATCGCGAGGGGTGCG
>JAESSZ010000209.1 GCA_016763875.1 Nannocystaceae bacterium | reverse complement strand
TCGCGCGACAGCGATGCGAGCCCCGCCCCGCGCCAACCGACCGAGGTCTCCACTCCGACGGCTCAACCGCCTCCCGAGGCGGAGGTGAGCGTCACGACACCGACAGCACAATCCGACCCGCGCGTTCCCGAGGCGCCCACGCCACTCTCTACGGACGAAGTCGTCACCGGCGTCGCCGTCGCCCAGCCAGCCACCGAAGCGGACGAGGCGCCCCCGACGAAACGCAAACACCGACGCAAACGCAAACCCACCAAGAAGTCCAAGTCCTCCGCTCGTTCGCCGTACCCCCCTGGCTACGAGCGATGAACGTGCCCCCGCGCCCACACTTGCTTGCCGTTGTCGCGAGCGCGCTCGTGCTTCAGCAACCCGGGGTCAGCTGGGCGCAGACCCGCCAGAGTCCCGCCGCCCCGGAGTCTGTCGAGCAAGCGGATACCGCGTGGGCCGAAGGTCGGTACGCGGACGCGGCCAAGGCCTATGCTGAGGCCTACGCCGAGACGGGCGATATCGCGTATGTGTACGCGCGCGCGCAAGCGCAGCAAGCCGCTGGCGACTGCCATGGCGCGATCTCGACCTACGAAGCGTTCATCGCAACGGAGCCGGTCGCGCAGGCCAGCGAGGCGGCAGCAAGTGCGATTGCAGCGTGCCGCGAAACGCTGCCACCGGACCCCGAGCCCGTCGTCACGCCAGTTGAGCCCACACCTGCACAACCGCCAACGACGGCTCCACCGCCACCTCGCGACCAACAACGCTGGCAGCGGGATCCAACGGGTGCATTGTTGATCGCGTTTGGCGGCGCGAGTCTGACAACCGGCGTTGCGCTCGCGGTGATCGCCCGCTCCAATCAGGCCACGGCCGATCGCGCCCAGACAGTGGAGGCGTACGGCGAGCACAACGAGCGGGCCGCCACCCTCTCCCGGGTCTCGATTCCTGTGATGGTCGTGGGCGGTGCCCTCGTACTCGGCGGTGTGCTCCGGTACGTCCTGGTGGCCCGCCGCCTGCGCCGGACCACCACTCGGACGCACCTCGACCGTCGGCTCGTGGTTCGATTCTGATCGCCGCGAGATGTTAGTGTGACGCACGGATGGGGTCGCAATGGACACGCTGGGCGCCGATCGGCCTGTTGGCGTGGGCTGGCGCTGCGGTCGGTGCCGCGTGCATTCCGATCGGTAGTTTCGCGTGCACCGACGACGCCGAGTGCGGGTCTGGCGGCTGGTGCGAAGACACGCGCTTCTGTTCTTCTCGGGACGATGACTGCGAATCAGGCCGCCGCTACTCACGATACGCGAGCACCGAGCTGGCGAGCCGATGCGTACAGGCCGGGGGAACAACCGGCTCCCTCGAGACCGACGCAGGCCCCCAGGAAACGGTTGGGCCCAGCGATCCGAGCGACGGAACCACGCGCGGACCACCTGGCGTCACGGACGAGGGGAGCACGAGCACTGAAGACGACACCGCCAGTACCGGCACCGGCGACCCAGCCAGCGCGTGTATTCCACCAGGCAGAGATGCCGCCGAGCCGGTCCTGCTCTACGATTTCTGCGAAGGCGAAGGCACCGTTGTGTCTTCGATCACCGAGACCGACCTCGACCTCGAATTCGAGAACGGGGCTATCGGCAAGGGATTCACCTGGGTCGCCGACGGTCTTAGACTCGACGGAGACGCCACCGCGGCGCACACCGCTGTACGCTCATCGGAGCCAGTATTCGGCCGATTGCAAGCGTGCATCGACAGCGGCGAGGCCACACTGGAGGTATGGGCGACACCACTGGCTGCCAGCCAGGGCGGGCCCACCGGGATCGTGGTCCTGGGCCCCACCGGCGACGGCACCGGAACTGACTTCGACCTCGCGCTCCGCATGAACCCCGAATGGGACGTCAGCGGCTACGTCGCGTCCTTCAAGACCAGCGAATCTTCGGCGCTGCTTGAGTGGATCGGCACCCCCTTCCTGACCGTCAACCATCTCGTCTTGGTGCACGATGCCGAGACAACCACGCTGTACCTCGACGGCGAGGTCCTCGCGAGCGAGGCACAGACGGGCTCGCTGTCGGCGTGGGATCCGAACTTCGACCTGGTCCTCGGCAACCTCACCAACTACGACGTCCGTAACTGGCGCGGGACGTATCACCTGGTGGCGATCTATTGCGAGGCGCTGAGCCTCGAGCAGGTCCAGACCAACTTCGCCGCCGGACATCGCCCGCGCTAAGCGTCCGCGCAAAGCCGTCCGAGCGTGGTCCTCGCCTACAGCGCCAGCGGCCCGGTCGTCACGGATGCGTCGCCGAACGTTGCGTCGGCCAGCCCCATCTTGTGGCACAAGGTCAGCAACAGGTCGTTGTGCGGGCGACCATTGAACGAGACGTAACGATCGCCGTCTAACACGTTGGGCCCTCCAGCCATCACATACGTCAGCGGGTTCAGCTCGTGACGCCGACCCAGCTCTTTGGCGTGCACGACCAGCGTATTGTCGAGCAGCGTCCCGCCGTCTACGTCGGGGATGCTGTCGAGTTGTTCGAGCAAGAACGCCAACTGCGTCGAGTACCAAGCTTCGACGGCACGCGCGTCGGCCAGCGCTGCAGGGTTGTCGGGCTGCAAGTAGTGCTCATGCGCCACGCCATGCATGTTGTTGCCCACGTCGATCCCTTCCTCGGGCCACAGCGGCGTTATCGTGCCCCCTCCCGCGCGCGATAACTGCAGCGTCGCAACCCGAGTCGCGCCACAGCCCAGGGCCTGCGCCAGGATGCTCATCTGGGCACGTAGAACCTGGGGAACCAAGGCGTTGTCGTCCGTATCGAGGGCGGCGGGCATCGTGGGGTCGCAGCCCGCCAGCAGCTCGTCGTCGATCGTCGCCTCAATCCCGCGAATCGCCTCCAGATGCTGCTGAAGACGCGGGCGTTGCTGGGCGGGGATCTGCGCCTCGAACGCTTGAAGGTCCGAGGCCACGCGGTCGAGCACCGAATGTCGACGCACCCGCAGTGCCGCCAGTACATCGTCGTCCACGCCAATGTCGGAGAACAAAGCGTTGAAGGCCACAATCGGATCCTCGATCGGATCCACGGGCGTTTCGGCGGCTGAGTAACACATACGCCCCTTGCCATTCTTGCTGCCGCACGAGACCCCGAGGGTCAGCGCCTGCTCGCCCAACGCTTGCGCGATGTGTTGGTCCACGGAGGGTCCACCGGACCAAAAGCTATTGCCGTCTGGACCGATCCAGTCGATGCCGGTCAGCGCATGCCCAATGGAGGTGTGCCCCCCCGCGAACTCGTTGGTCAAACCGCCGGCCACCACCAGCCGGTCTCGATACGCGGCCAAGGGTTGAAGAAAGTTGGGAAGGCTGTCGGGCAGCGGCGCCCCTGCCGTCAGCGGCGCTTCGTATTGGTCGACCCACTCTGCATCGTTTGGCGTCCAAAGGATAACCAGTCGTGTCGGCGGCGCGGCATTGCCCGCGCGTGCGAATGTTCCCAGCAGCGGTAGACCCGAGGCCGCGCCTGCGCCAAGCGCTCCGCCCATCAAGCGTCGTCGTGAAATCCCTTGCATCACTCCCCCTGTCCCCCAGCGATCCCGCCGGTGAATGCGTTCGCCGTCGCCAGCGCAACAATCAACTCCACGATGTCCCCGTCGGTCTCTGAAAAACGCTCGGCGACGGCCTCGATCGCGCATCGATCGGCGACGCCCGCCGCCCGACGATTGGCGTAGCGATACAGCTGCTGGGCAAAACACGCCTGCACAGCGACGGAGTCTGCGAGCTGCGCGGACAACTGCACCGGACCATCGAACTCGGGCTCCTCAAGGCCTTCGACGTAGCCTGGGGCTGCGCCACCATCGTAGCGACCAATGGGATCGTAGCCCTCAAAGCCAACACCAATGGGATCCATCAGCGTGTGGCAGCCCGAACACGCGGGATCGGTGAGACGCGAATCGTCGTTGATCGGGCTGTCGTCGGCCACGGGCGGAGGCGGCGGCAGCGTGCCGCACAGCAGACGTTCCCGCACAACCTTGCCGCGATGCACCCACGAGTTCTCGGAGGCGTGCGCGTGCCTTGCGAGAAACGCGACGCGGGTCAACGGACCGGATCGCTGTCCCTCGGGAAGCGTAATCCAACCCGCCCCACCCTCGGGTGCAGCGACGCCGTACAGCGCCGCCAGCGAAGCATCGACATAGGCTTCGCGCGACTCCAGCCACGTTGTCAGCCTTGCGTCGCCGTCCATGACGACACGCTGCATCAAGGTCGAAGTCTCCAACTCGGCCGCATCGGCCAAGTCAGAGTTCCACTCCGGGAAGAGTTCGGCATGTTTGGGAGCGCTGGCCGCCAGCGCGTCGACCTCGAGCCACTGGGTCGAGAACGAGGTCAGCATGTCGGCCGCTCGGTCATCGCCGAGCATGCGTCGAACTTGCGCCTCGACCTCGTCGACGGTCGCCAGTTGCCCCGAATCGGCGGCGTCCATCAGCGTCTCATCGGGCATGCTCGCCCAGATGAAGTACGACAGACGAGAGGCCAGGTCATAGGCGCGCGCTTGCGGATCGGCAAGCGCACTGCGTTCGCCGATGTACAAAAAGTGTGGCGAAGACAGCATCGCGGAGACAACCACTTCCAGACCGAACACCGCACCTTGGTCTGCCGCTACCGCCTCGAAGTCGCTGAGGTAGTCGTCCTGCTCGGCCTCGGTGAGCGGTCTGCGAAACACCCGTCGCCCAAAGACTGCGATGAACGTGGCGGCGCATCCCTCGTCGTCCGCCTCGCACGCCACGAACTGCGCCAGCCGCTGCGAGACCGTGGTCTCACCGAGCGTTTGCGCGGCCTCCAGGAAGCGCTCGAGCTGCGTCGTCGACGGCGCCTGCACCGAGTTGGAGAAATAGCCGCCCACGACCTCATCGGGCGCAAACGATCCCGTGACGTCGAGCGCGGTCCCGAACAGATCGCGGATCGTGTGCTCGTACTCATGCTGCGTCAGGTAGCGCAGCGTCACCGGAGGCAACGCCTCACCGTCGCAACTTGCGTCGGGCGGTCCGTCGTCGGGTCCGCCATCGGACCCATCAGCGTCGGACGCCTCGTCCGTCTGTTGAGCACCGCCCGAGCCATCCGTGCCCCCTTCGGTCCCGGAGGCGTCTGCGCCGCCGCCATCCAGACCGCCATAACAGCCCGCGGGCGCACACAGCGCCAATACCCAGGCGCGCATCGTTGCAACGTTCATCCCCACCTCACCACTCAGGTCGCCGATGCGGCCGGCCCATCCATGACTTTCTCGATTTTCTTTTTCAGCGGCGTGCCAAGCGAAGACCAGCGGGTTCGCCGCAAACGTTTCGCTGGCCAGGCAAGCCCGGACGCGCCATCGTATGAGGGTCGATCGTTAGAGATACGCGGCTATTGTCATGCTGTTAGAGCCAGTTCGTACTGCCACAACCGGTGCCTTTGCCACTGCCGTGATGACTCTGGTCATGGTCGCGATGCCAGGCGCATCCTGACAGCGGGCTGCAACCAGCCGCCACCGCCTGCCGACGGCGACGACGACGACGATTCCGACCGGAGCACGCCCATCACCGACGTGGGTCCCGCGACGACGTCCGATGAGCTGCTGTCGCTCAGATCCCTGTCCCGCTTCGACGTCCGCCTCGCGCCCGAGTCCTGGAACTCGCTACTCGCGGAGCCCAAAACGTGGGTCGCTGGCGACTTCGAGTACGACGGCGTCGTCTACGACAACGTCGGCGTCCGACTCAAAGGCAATCACTCGTTCCGACCGCTCGACGAGAAGCCCTCGTTGAAGATCAAGTTCAACAAGTACCAACCGGGTCGCAGGTTCCTCGGTCTCGAGGGGCTCACGCTCAACAACCTGGTCGTCGATGCCTCGATGCTGCGGGAGTGGGTCTCGTACCGGGTTTTTCGCGAGATCGGCGTCCCTGCACCTCGCGCCGGTTACGCCGAGGTTTGGGTCAACGATGAACGATACGGCCTGTACCTCACGCTCGAACCGTACGACGACGAGTTCCTGGAGCGCGTGTACAGCGATCCCTCGGGCAACTTGTACGAGTCAGACACCAGCGCCGACCTCCACAAGGACATCGAGTCCTGGGACCAAGACGAAGGCACCGACAAGAGCCGCGACGACTTGACCGCATTTGGCGAGTTGGCGCAGCGCGACGGAAACGCGGTCTTCTACGGCAGCGAGGCTGCCGTGGACATGCCTAAGTTCCTCAACTTCTTGGCGGGCGAAGCCATCGTCGGACACTTCGACGGCCACATGGGCGGCCACAACTTCTTCGTGTACCACGAGCCGTCGCTCGATCTTTGGAGCTACCAGCCATGGGGACTGGACCAGGGACTCGTTCGCCGGGTCTCGCCCTACGACCACAACGGGTACCTGGGCGCAAAGTGCCTCCACGACGCGCAGTGCCTCGTTGACTACATTCAAACCTCGCAACAAGCGCTACTGCGGCTCACGAACTCGGATCTCGACGCCGAGATTGACCGAGCGATCGCACTGACCGATGACGCCATGCGGGCCGACGAGCGCAAACCGTACGCCGAGTCCAAGGTCGAGACCTGGCGCGCCAAGACGCGGGGTTACATCGCTGGTCGACCCGACGAGCTCGAACCCCAGTTCGACTGTCTGGTGAACGGCGCGGAGCCTGATGTCGACGGCGATGGCTACGGCTCCTGCTTCGAGGACTGCGACGACAACGACAAAGACCTCAACCCTGCCGCCGCTGAGACCTGCGATGGCATCGACAATGACTGCTCGGGCTACGCAGACGATGTCCCCGCCTGCGAGTGCCCCTCGGTCAGCGTGGACGGCCGCACCTTCTACTTGTGCACCCATCGCATCCGCTGGGTCGACGCGCGAGACTTTTGCGTCGAGCAGGGCCACGTGCTGGCGCAGTTCGATTCGTCAGAGCAACTCGACGAGGTGTGGCTCGCGGCGACCGAGGCAGCCCCGGGTCGCTGGGCCATTGGGCTCAACGACCGCGAGGACGAGAACGAATACCGCTGGATCGACGGCAGCGCGCCGAGTTTTTCCTACTGGGCCGACGGCCAGCCGGCCCATCAGCTCGATTGGTTCGACTGCGTGTTTCTTCGTGGCAAAGGCGAGTGGCACGAGGACAACTGCATCGAACAAGGTGCGTTCATCTGCACCGATCCCTGACGAAAGCGGTTTGAGCGTTCCTCGTCATCGGTCGAGTGCGAAGCGGATCTCGACGGTGACCGCGATGGTGACTTCGAACCCACCAGCGCGCGCGACCGGCTCCAGGCCTTGAGCGGTCTCGCGATAGATCTGTATGGCCCCAGCGGGTGAACGCGCTTCGAACGCCGCACTCGCTTCCGCCTCAAGGCCGACGATCAGCCGCGTCGTCGACCGGTCGAGCGCGACGTAGGCGGGGTGCGCAACAATGCGGCCGCCCAGCAGCGGCGCTGTATCCCTGGACGCACCGCTGGGCTGGACGAGTGCTTCCCGGACGAAAACACCTGCGACCGTGGGCCCGATTAGTCCGACGAATTCAAGACGATCGCTGCGCCAGGCGTAGCCCGCCGCCACAGAAAACCGCAGACCGGAGACCCGGAGCCCACCGCCGCGCCACGTGCTCGACCGCAGCCCGACGCTTGCGACCGCACCGTCAAAATGCGCAAATCGGATACCGAGACCGCCCCCCATGCCGGTCGTTCCCGCAACGGCGGTTGGTGGCCCCAGGCCAAACGTGGCGGCACCGCGGCCAACGACGCCG
>JAESSZ010000208.1 GCA_016763875.1 Nannocystaceae bacterium | reverse complement strand
GCCCCTCGACCGCCTCGCGCTCCGTCGCGCTGACCCACTCGCACAGCACAAGATCCCCGTCGCGGATCGACAGATCCCCGCCCGTCGCCCCCTCCCCGCGGTCCATCGAGTCCCCGCTCGCCCGCACAACGAAGTGCACCTTCGGGTCCCGCACAAACTTCGACTCAACCCTCAACCACCCGCGCGTGTCAGCCCCCTCGTGCTGCTCCAGCGGCGAAGGCCCACACGCCACCGCAAGCTCCGCAAAAAACGGCAGCTTCGGAAACGGAATCACATCCGCAAGCTCATCGTCCTCCGCCTCCGCCAAACCGACGCCGTCCTTCCGCAGCGTCCACCCCTCGCCGTGCCGCACCAGCTCCACCCAGTGTTGACTCCCCGGCAGCCCAGCATTGGCCCCAAACCAACTCCGCATCAGCCGCGCCAGCACGTTCGCGCCGCCCAGCTGCTCGCGCACCACGTTCACCGCGATCTTCCGAAACCCAAACAAGTACGGCACGCCATCCACCCAGACGCGCTGGTCCTCCCCCTCCACCGGAATCTCCCCGTTCCGTTTCCGATCAAACCGCAGGATCGGATTCCCTCCCGAATGCGACACGCGGATCCGGATCGGCGAAGACTGCCCAACGATCTCCAGCCGCCCGCGCAGCTTCGCCTTGCACTCGCGTAGCCGCAGATCAACCAGCTCAGCGGTCATTTCATCAAACACCGCGCGATCCCCATCCGCCACCGCAAGCCGCGACCGAAACACCTCCGCATCCAGTACAAACCACTGCCGCTTCACCGACTTGGCCTCGTGCCACTGCCGCAGCACCACATCCCGCCAGCGCGCCTCGAACCCCTTCACCCCCCCATCGCCAACCTCAAGCTCCGCCAACTCAAACCGCAGCACGGGGTCGTCCTTCAAGATCCCCGTGCAAACAACCGCCAGCGCCCCGACCTCCACCTCCCCGTGCAGCCCACCCATATCGAGCAGCGCCCGTACCACGACCATTCTCCACGACTTGCTCAGCCGCGTGCTCATCAAATCCCCAAACCAAGCCGCGTACTCCCCATGCACCCGTAGCTCATCGGCGTTCAGATCCGACACGCCATCCGTCTCCATCATCTCGACGAAGTCGAACCACGTGCCGTAGCGATCCTTGACCGGCTTCATGTGCACGCCGGCCATGAACACCTCGCCCGCGCTCGGCCGTCGACCATGCGTGTCACGCAGCTGCGCGTACTCGTACACCAGCATGTCGTCCTTGGACGCCTTGGCCAGTGTCCGCAGCATGTCGTGCGCTTCGGTCTCAATATGGACCTCGCACCCTTCAACATTCAGCTCCCCGCGCTCGATCATGCCAAGCCCGGCCAGCCCGGGTGCTGAGATCCCCATCAGCGACAGCAGCGCCGCCGGCTTGCTCATGAAGCTACGGTGATTCCCAATAAAGTCGACGACCGTCAAAAACCGCTTGTCTGCGTCCTTTGGCTTGCGCAGCCCGCGACCTATCTGCTGCATGTAGATGACCGGCGACAGCGTGGGCCGCAGCATCAGCACCACGTCGATGTTCGGGACATCCACGCCCTCGTTGAAGATGTCGACGGCGCAGATGATCTCCAGATCGCCGCTGCCAAGCCTATCGAGGCTCTCTTCGCGCGGCGCCGACGTCTTGTGGCTATGCACCGCTACCGCCTTGATCCCGTGCTCCCGAAAGTACCGCGCCATGAAGTCGGCGTGCTCAATCGTGCAGCAAAACGCCAGCACGCGACGCTGCCCCGGCTGCCCCTTGGTCTTGTCCCGATACTCGTGCAGCACCTGCCCCGCGCGCGCGTTGGCCTCTTCGGTGAGCTTGGTCAGCTCAAAGCGACCGTCCTTCCACGGGATGTTCCGAAAGTCGATCGAGTCGGGCACCCCAAAGTAGTGAAACGGCACCAAGATCCCTGCCTTGATCGCGCGGACCAGCCCAGCGGTGTAGACCACGTTGTCGTTGCACAGCTGCGTGAGCGAGGCCCCATCCATTCGATCGGGCGTGGCTGTCAGCCCAAGCATGAACTTCGGGCTGAAGTAGTTCAGCACCTCCCGATATGTTTTGGCCGACGCATGGTGAAACTCGTCAACGACAATGTAGTCAAACGCGTCGGGCGCAAACCCAGCCAGCGTGTCACCCGACACGAGCGTCTGCACGGACGCAAACACCATGTCGGCATCCGGTGCCTTCATCCCGTCGACCATCAACCCGGGCTGCCGATCGGGAAAGATCCTTACCCAGGCCTCTTGAGCCTGCGTAAGGATCTCCTTGCGATGCGCAATGAAGAGCGTACGCGAGGCCCCCATCTGCTCACAGTCCAGCGCCGAGAGGTACGTCTTACCGCCGCCAGTCGCCATGACGACGAGCCCACGACGCTCGTCGGCCTCGCGAGTGGCAGCGAGCGCGGCGAGGGCTTCTTGCTGAAGGAGGTTGGGCGGGTTTCGGGGTCGACGCGGCTCGGGCGTCATCCGCTCGCGGACCTGGTCGGCGTAAGTCTCGATGAGAGTCCGCGTGAGCGGCTTGGCGCGCGCGTCGTGCCACAGGGCGCCGAAGCTTTGCACGAGCTTGTCGAACGCGGCACCGGCTCCACGGCGGACTGTGCGGTAGTTCCACTCGACGGACGTGGTCAGCGCCGAGCGGCTGAGGTTGCTGCTACCCACATACGCGACCCCGAAGTCGCCACGCGTGAACAGGTACGCCTTGGGGTGGAACGGGCGCCCGCTGTCGTCCTGGTAGAGCTTGGCGTGGAATTCGGGGTGGGTTTGTTGCTGCGCGAGGAGATCGCGGAGAGCGTCGGGATCGGTGATCGCGAGGTAATCCCCGGTGAGCACGCGAATGTTCGCGCCACGAGCTGCGGCTTGCGTGAGCTCGGCTTGAATGCGCTGAAGGCCCGAGCGCTGGATGAACGCAGAGAGTAGGGAGATTTCGTCGGCGTGCAGGAGCGCTTTGGAGAGCTCGGCGCCGAGGGCAGCGGTGCGGCCGTCTGTAAACTCGCGGAGGCCGATGAACGGGTCCAGCGCCTCGGGGCTGCCGCTGGCCGTGCTCGGGTCGGGGTGTTGCTTGGCCGGGATGACGCCACGAACGCCGCCGGCCGGGTCATCGACGTCCCCGTCAAAGCGCGGGATGACGTGCACATGGAGGTGCTTGACGGTCTGACCGGCGGAACGGCCAGCGTTGATCCCGATATTGTAGCCGGTGGCGGAGTACTCGGTGTCGAGCTGGGTCTTGATGAGGTCCACGGCTCGCCAGATCGCGGCTTTGAGGGCGGGGTCGGCGTCAAAGTACGTGGCGACGTGCGCCTTCGCGATGATCAGCGTGTGGCCTGGCGAGACCGGGTGGGTGTCGCGGAGGGCGACGACGAGGTCTTGGGTTAGCTCGTACGTGTCGGGGTGCTTGAGCAGCTCGCAGAATGGGCAGTCGTGAGGCACGGGGAGCGGTCTCAGTGTATCGCAAGCAGGTCGTGTGCCGCGCTTCAGTTCGGCAACACTCCGACCATGGCCGAACTGTGATCCGGCAACAACGGAGACCAATGGCCGAGCGGGGTGATCAGTCTTCCGGAATCCCCGCGCGAACTCTCACGAACTATGCACGGCGTATCAATGCACGCACGCGTACCGTGGTAGGGCATGAACTCGCAGATGCACTCCGCGCCGACCGCGACGGTCTTCGGGTTCTTGTCCTTGCATGTGGCGAGCCGACCCGCCTTCAGGTCCAGGCGTCGCACCCCTTCGTGCGACGCCTGACCCCGGCCAAGACACAGGTCTCATCCGGTCGCTGGAGTGGCCTCGCTTGCTCGGGCTGGCATTGCTCGGGACACCGAGCAGGGGGCGGGAGCGATGGCGGCGCGTAAGTGATGGCGGTTCGAGAAAAGACCGGAGTAGGGAACAGACTGATTACAAGACCGCGGTTCAGCGCGTGCTGTACCGCTGGCTTGAAGCAGAAACTCCAGACGGACACGGTGGCCCGATTTTTGCGCGGCGGCATCACAGACTTGCGCACCCCTCAAGGCTGCCTCCCCGTGGCCGTCGTCATCAACTTGTTCTCGCGCAACGTTGTCGGCTGGGCGGTCGGCCGCGAGCGTCCAACCGACCATGTCAGGGCCAGCCGACCGTACCGCGCACCGTCCGACGGACGTGCTCACCGGGGCCACGGCACCGGGACGCCGACGATGTGGGACCCTCCCTCGGCGTCGCGCTCCCAACCAAGGCGTGCCGCGACCAGCAGACCGATCGAGGTTTCCGGGGCGCTCATCCCGGCAGCGGCGCGGTGGCGCCACACTGTGGTGATCCAGTCGTACGGAACCGTGAAGACTGACTGCCGACCATCGGCAAACCTTAGTGCGACACCCGTGGCTTCGAGCCTCTCGACTTCCACCCGACCCTGTGTCCACGGGGTCGGCGTACCCTTGTGTTGGTCCGCGTGGCTAAGGAGTCGCAAGTGGACGCCTGGACGAGAGCCCAACTGCTGCATCTGCTCGTCGATGCGGAGCCGCATCCGGTGATCCGAGTAGGTGAGGATACGTCGTTCCACTTCGTCTGGTCGTAGGTAGCGCCTATCGATCCCAACTCGCACAGCGTATCGCACACGCTCCCGTTCGGAGGGGTCATGGAACCCGACGAGTCGTAGGCTTGGCCGGATGTTGACCGCAAGCACACGGTGGCCATTGTTCAGCCGCAACTGTACGCACCCCGGCTTTGGTTCCAGCCCGTAGAGGTGGTTGTGCATCGCGTCCTCGACCTTAGTGACGAGCGGCTCCGTAGGGCCGAGGTCGAACGTCTCCATGGCGATCTTGACGCCCTCGCTGGTGCCTTCATCAGCCCCGTATGCCAGGACACCGCCAGCTGCGTTGGCCTTGTCTGCGATATCCAGGGCAATTTCGGCGAGCTTCGGCGTCATGCCCTTCTTGAAGTCGAGGACCTCACTCTCTCGTTGGCCCATGACGAAGTTGTTCCATTCTCCCTCGTTCGTAACGAACACCGCGTGGATCGTACCCCTTCGCGAAACGGGCCTGGGGCACTTCGCGCATGGGTAAGTACGGCGATGACCCCCTCGGCGGTCCGCATCTAAGTGTGCACCGAGCCGCAGGACATGGGTCGGAATTTCGATGGGCCCGTGCGCGCGGTGCGGGACGAGATGAATCGCAACCCGACGTCGGGCGCACTGTAGTGCTTCGTGAACAGGCGGGCCAGCCGGCTCAAAGTCATGGGGTGAGACAAGACCGGCTACTGCATGCCGTACAAGCGGATGCACGAGAAGGTCGTCGTACTGCCCATCGGCACGCGCGGCGAACCAGGGGTGCGGATCGATGCGTGCCGTCTCGCAACGCTTGTCGCTGGTGGAACCCAAACCCAAACGAATCAGAACTCCGATTTGGCGTTGGATGATCGCGAGCGATATCGGAAGCTCTACCTGCAGCTGATCGAGAGAATCGCGATGCTTGAGCGCGGCTTTCGAGGGCAGTCCAGCGAGAGGTTCCCGGACGTCGACAAGCATATGTCCATCTTCATCCTTGGCCAGCCTCATCCTTGGCTAGCTTCTCCGGGGAGGAGATGACGCTGCAGCAGAGGTTGAGCCCGACGAACCGGGGAAGCGCAACGACCCGAAGAACGATTCAGACACGCAGCCAAAGAAGACAAAACCGGGCCGCCGGCCGCTGCCCGAGGAACTCTCCCGCATTGACATCGAGCTCGTGCCCGAAGAGGTCAAGCGGGATGGGTTTGACGCGTTTACTTGGCGAACCTTTGCGGGCCCCTCATTGATTCGATGTGGGCCGACGCGATGACAAAGGCCCCTTCGACCCGTTGGTCACGACGTGAGTGATTCACCGGATATGGTTCGAACGCTCATCGACGATGAGCTTTGCACATGTGGCCGATTTTCTGCGCAATGTGCCAGAGCGCGAGGCGTTGATGATTCGCATGTGACCCAACGCGCCTTGCGCATACCCACCGGGGGTATATGGTGTACATACCCCCCCAGGGTATTGCGAGATGCTCGATCCGACCACAAAACGAAAGCTCACCGCCCGACTCAAGCGCGCGGAGGGCCAGATCGCGGCGCTGCGGCGCATGCTCGACGAAGACGCCCACTGTGTCGACGTGCTGCTGCAGATCAGCGCCGCTCAGGGAGCGCTGGGTAAAGCGGGCCAGGTCTTGTTGGCCGAACACATCCGCACCTGTGTCGCCGATGCCTTCGCCACCGGGGACGAGCTCGATCGAGACGAGAAAGTAGACGAGCTGATGGACGTATTCGCCCGCTACGGAGGTCTGGGGCGATGACAGCATTTCTTCTCGCGACATGGACGATCACGCTGGAGCTGGCGCCTTGGCTCCTACTGGGGGCGATCATCGCGGGTGTGCTGCACGTCGGGCTTCCGCCGGGCTTCGTGAAGCGGGCCTTCGTCGGCCGCCGTGGCGTGCTCAAGGCGGTCGCGCTGGGTATTCCGCTGCCACTGTGCTCGTGCGGCGTCATTCCGGCCGGTCTCGGCCTCAAGAAAGACGGCGCAAGTAATGGAGCGGCGGTCGGATTCCTCATCAGCACTCCGCAGACCGGCGTCGACTCGGTCCTGGTGTCGGCCAGCTTCCTCGGCTGGCCGTTCGCAATCTTCAAACTCGTCGCGGCCGGCATCACCGGGCTCGTCGGCGGGTGGCTGACCGATGCAATAGGCGACGCAGAACCCCCGAGTCCGGCTCCCTCCACTTCGGTCGCCGAGGCCCCGCCTCGAACGCTCGGGGCAGCGTGGACCCATGCCATCGAGGTACTTCGGTCGATCTGGAAGTGGCTGCTGTTCGGGGTCTTGCTCTCCGCCTTCATCACCACCGCGTTGCCGCCGTCTTGGCTTGCGAGCATCGGCGGCGACGACCCTCTCATCGCGCTTGGAATGGCGCTGCTGATCTCTATTCCGCTGTACGTCTGCGCCACGGCTTCGGTCCCCATCGCAGCTGCGCTCGTCGCTGGGGGACTCCCCGCGGGTGCAGCCCTGGTGTTCTTGATGGCCGGGCCCGCCACCAACCTGACAACATTGGGCGCCGTGTACCGCACCTTGGGTCGCAAGGCTCTGTCGGTCTATCTGGGTACCATCGTGGTCGGCTCGGTCGCGCTCGCGTATGCGTTCGACGCCTTGTTCCCGCTGTCGATCACCGCACCGCACCAGCACGTCCATGAGGCCTCCCCCCTGGCCCAGGCCTCCGCTGCGCTTCTGGTCGGCATGATGGTCTGGTTCGCGTCCGAGGACGTCCGTGCGTGGTTTACCCGCCGAACCGCCGCGGCCCCGAGTTCGGCCTCGATCTCGGTCGGCGTCGAGGGCATGACCTGCCAAAGCTGCGTTCGAAAACTGACTCGGGTACTGGGCGAGGACGCACGCGTGAAGTCGGTCGCCGTCGAGCTCGAGCCGGGCTCTGCGACCGTGGAGGGCAAGCTCGGTGCGTCCGCCTTAGAGGCACTCGTCCGCGCCGCGGGCTTTGTGCCGCGCTGACGTTGATTACCCCAGTCGCGTGCGCCGACTAAGGGCCAATCTATGCGAGATCGGCACGAGGAGTGGACTCAGCCAGTGTAGCGCTGCGCCTCGACGCTACACCGGGCTCGGGACGGCCCCACTGGGCTCATCGGGTCGCTGAACCGCACCCCCGCCTAAGGAAGCGGGCCGCCAGGGTAGTCCTCGAGGTCCATGTACTCGACGACTTTCAGGATCGCGTTGGCCCCGTGATGCGGCACGTCGACACGAACCTTCGGATCGGTAGGCGAAAGCGGAATCCCACCGATCGCGAGACCTGGGTCCGCAAAATCGTCGGTCTCGCCCTTGCGATGCATCATGCGCTGCAGAAAGGCCGCGCCGATGAGCGCGCTCTTGCGGTACTTCTCCGCGCGCTCCTCATCGCCGACCGCCACGGCCATGCGCCAGGCATCAATGACAGCTTCGAGCTTGAGCGTGCTGTTCCAGTTGGGCGAGCCTGAGCCACTGTTGGGTAGATACCCACCCATCCAGATCTCGTTGTCGTTGTTTTCCGGGGTGTACTGCTTGCTGGCGACGTCGTCACCCACGCTGAGCACCAAGTCGGAAATCCAGGCCGCTGGCCGCTCCATGTAGAGTTCAGTGAGCGGCTCGTTGGCCCATAGGCCGTACAGATACGGGAAGTCGATGACCTCGGGGTCCGCCTGGTTGTCGGAGAAGTACTTGCCGACCTTCTCGAGTGCCAGCACGTAGCGCTCGTCTCCGGTGTAGTCGTACAGCCGCCACAACGCCTGGTGGCATTGCGCCCACACCAATGGGCTGCCCTCGGTGAAACTGCCTTCGTCCGTGATGCGGTCGAGGATGTACTTCCCCGTGCCGTCGATGACCTCGTCGAACTCGGTGGTTTGTGCCACCTTGGAGTAAACCGTGAGACTCAGGGTGACGAGCGCGGTCGCACCAAGATCGCGGAGTTTGAACGAACCGTCGTCCTGCTCCGACCCGCGACCGAGCAGATACTCCAGTGCACGAAACGTCGACCACTTGAAGTCGTCGCGGCCCGTGATCCGATACAGCCAGGCCTGAGTAAACGTCGCGCCGCACTTGCGGTGAATGTTGTCCTTTTCTTCCCATTCACCGGACCGTGGGTCGAGCTGGTAGTGATAGCCCTCTTCGTCCCACTGCGTCCGCATGATGTAGTAGCCAGCCAACGCGGCGGAGTACACGATGCCACCCTCGCCAGAGTCCTCACCCGTGACAGTGAACGGCACAGTGGCCATCGAAGGGTCGGCGCCAAGATCGCCGATCGGTAGCGTGTTGTCGTCGTAGACAAAACGCTCGGGCGTCTCCACTTCCCATTCGCCCTCGCCGCTGTCTTCTGCGGGCGGCATATCGTCTTCCGTACACGCACCGGCTCCCAGCGCTAGGGTGACGAGAAACGGGATAGAGATAAATGCACAACGTCGCATATCGAGCTAGTTCTTCCAGGCAGCAGCGGCGGGGTAGCCGATGACGTCGGTTTCGTCGGAGTTGGCGTGCAGGCTGTCGCCCAGTGAAATGAGATCCATGGAGTCGTAGCCCAGTTCGAGCAGCGCACTCATCATGATCGAGGTCACGATCTCGCCACCAATCGTGATGCTCTCGGCTGTCACGTAGCCGTGCAGTCCCTGCACATCGAGGCCAACGATGTGTTCCATGAGCTGCTCGTCTTGGACGGCGGCGTCTTGCTTCGTCTCGTGGTGCACAAGGTCGGTCGTGGCCATGATCAACACCTCGCGACCGGCCTCCTCCTCGGCTCTCACTACGGCAGCGATTGCCGCGCCGTATTCGTTGATCCGGTCGACATCGAAGTCGGGGAAGTCGTTCTTGCTGTTATCGAAAATCGCGACGGGTACGATCTTCACATCCGGCCGCAGCGCTTGCAGCCACGGCAGCATCATCTCGCTCTCGTGGTGGCTGAACGCCTCGCGACTCGACTGCAAGTCGGGCAGAGCGTCGGTGAGCTTGGCCATCAGCTCATAGTCGATCTCGATAGCGTGCCCGGGAACGAGCCACGGGCCCTCCGTCCAGATCGAGGCCCTCGTATCGTTGCCCCAATGGTCGGGGGCAAGGATCAGCACGGTGTCGGGAATCTCAATGCGCGCGAACAACTCCGCCGCGGTCGGGCCAGAGAACTTCAGGCTCGCGTGGGGCGGAACGACGGCGGCGGCACGGCGGCGGCCCTCCGGGTTTTCGACCGCATCAAGCAGGGCGTGCACGGCCGCATCGAGTTCGTCGCGGTCCTCCGGGTACCAGGTGCCCGCCTTCTCCCACATCCTAGCGGAGGGATCGTCGGACCCTGGCTGAACGAACTCGGCGTCGTCATCGCCCTCTACGATGCCGTCCATGTCATCGCCATCAGCGGAACAGGCAGCGGTCGATAGGAGCAGCGCGGTTAAACAAGTCAGGCGTCGCATCGCAGAGTCCGCACTGTAGACGCCTGCGTGCGACTGTCGCAACACGACAGTTTCCCGACGCGTGGAGCCAACATCTGCGCTCGGCGTTCGTTACGTTGTGGCGCTTACCAACCGGGGGCGCACGGGACTCTACTCACGGTGCCCAGGCCGCAGCAGCGGGATAGCCAATGATGTCCGAGTCGTCCATCTTGACGTGGAAGCTGTTACCGCGCTCAAGCAACTCCATGCTCTCGTGCCCGAGCTCTCGCAGAGCGACCATCATGATCGAGACGGGAATCTCGCCACACACGCTGACTTCATTGTCGATGACGTAGTCGTACAGGCCCTGGACGTCGAGCGCCGTGACCAACGCCATCACCGCCGCGTCCTGCTCGTCCGACAACGCGAGCGTCTCGTGGTGCACGAGATCGGTCGTTCCGATGAGCAGGACTTCACGTCCGGCCGCAGCCTCGCTGCGCAGGAGGTCGGCGACGGCCAGCCCCCACGCCTCGATGCGAGGCATGTCGAAGTCACGGTACTCGGTGTGTTCGTTGTCGAAGATCGAGATCGGCACGATCTTCACCGCGTGGTTGATCGTCGTCAGCCACGGCAAGAGCATCTCGGTCTCGTGGTGGCTAAACGCCACGCGGTCTGACACCAGGTCGGGAAGTGCTGCTTGTACCCGCTCAAGCAGACCGCGGTCGATCTCCACCGCGTGTCCGGGGACCAACCACGGGCCTTCGGTCCACACCGCCGTGGGCTCACCGTCGCCCCAATGGTCCGGGGCCAAGATCAGCACAGTGTCGGGAATCGCCACGCGCGACCAGACCTCTTTGCCCGTCGGTCCAGAGTACTTCAGGCTCGCGTGCGGCGGCAAGATTGCGGTCGCTCGACGGGGCTGCACGTCGTCGACCTCAGCGATAAGCGTTTCGACCGCCTCGTCGATCTCGCGCCAATCCTCGGGGTACCAGATCCCAGCCTTGGACCACTCGCGTGCGGTGGGGTCATCGAGGCCCGGCTGCTCGAAGCTCGAGTCGTCGCCCTCCCCGGTGTCGTCCATAACGTCGGCAGCATCCGACGCCTGGCACGCGAATGACAGACATGACAAAGCAAGGACGGCGGCGAGACGCATGGCCCGGCAACAGTACGCGCCGCCGGCTCACGGTCGCAACCACGGCGGTGGCGCCAGCGCTACTCGGACGCGGGAGCCTCGTCCTGTTCGACCTCCATCGGGGAGAGACACTCGATAAGCGGGTTGGACGGCAGGTCGAGCACGAACTGGTCGTCCCCATGCACGAGGGTGTAACGACCCGGATGCGTGCGGGCAACGGTGCACACGGCGGTCAGGGTCTCGCACTTGCTCACGCACTCCTGGTCGGGGGAGTCCGCCCACAGAAACTGACTTTCAAGGTGAATGAAAGGACCGTCGATCACTGCCTCGCACGAGGCTTCTTCACCGTGAATGCAGGCACTCTCGCAGTCCATCTTGATCTTGATCTCAAGCTCCCCGGTCTGCCGGAACTCCAGGACTTGGCTGCGGTCGACACAAACCTCCCCTCGGTTGACGACGAGGTGCCCCACGTCGTCGCACGCGACTGGGAGTAGGAGCAGGAAAACAGCGGCGAGACGTTTCATGGTGGGGCTTGCCGCGCGGATGGGCGCCAGCGATGGGACCATCGGCCTGTCCGATCAGAACTGAAGCGGGACGATGTGCGCCGCCGCATACCCAAGGTGGGCGAGATCCGGCCCGCGACGTCCCCCGCCGCTGCTGACTCAAGGGCACACACATGGCGCCGGAAGCCCGTATGCTCGCCTTCTGTCCTCGGATGCCGATACGATCGCCGGCCCCACGCTGCAGTCAGGCGAATCCCGTTCCCATCGGGGTATCTCGCCGACGAAAGTTGAGGTTCCCGAGGATGGCGCGGACGTGGCGCAGCCGAGCGGGAGGGAGCCACGCGAGGCGTATGGTTCCGAGACACCGGTGTCCGGTGACCGGATCGCCAACTTCGAAATCGAACGCACCTTGGGCACGGGCGCGATGGGGGTGGTGCTGCTCGCGCGCGATTCCGATCTTGGTCGGCACGTCGTTATCAAGTTGTTGGCGCCCCACTACGGCAACGCCGAACACGCGCAACGCCGTCTGCTTCGGGAGGCGCAGTCGGTTGCGCAACTGCAGCATCCCAACGTCGTGGCCCTATACCAGGTCGGGATCCACGAAGACCGCGTCTTCCTTGTCATGGAGTACGTCGACGGCGGCACCCTGCGGCAGTGGATCCGCGCCACACAACGCTCGTGGCGGGAGATCGTCGCGGTCTATCGGCAAGCCGGGCAAGGGTTGTCCGCTGCGCACGACGCGGGGCTCGTCCACCGAGATTTCAAACCGGACAATGTGCTCATCGGCAGCGACGGGCGCGTTCGTGTGTCGGACTTCGGCCTCGTCGGCGGACAGGCCAGCGGGGAGTTCGTACCCAGTGCGACCACGCAGGACGTGCGACTAACCCAGACCGGCACCGTACTCGGCACGCCAGCGTACATGGCGCCCGAGCAGTTCTCGGGAACGCGGGTCGACGCGGCGGCTGACCAGTTTGCGCTGTGCGTCGCGCTGTTCGAGGCGCTCTTCGGGCGGCGCCCCTTTGCCGGAGACAACCCAGGTGCGCTGCTGTTCTGCATCGAGTCTCAGGAACTCGAAGCGCTGCCACGCGGACATAAGGTCCCGTCAAAGATCATCAAGGCGCTGTATCGCGGGCTGAGTGCCGCACCAGCGCGACGCCACCCTTCGGTTGCCGAGCTGGTGCGACAGCTGGATGTCGCCCCCGCGGGCCCGAAAACGCGACGCCTCGTTGTGGGCGGCGCATTGGGTGCCGCGGCCCTCGCCGCCACCTTCATGGCCACCCGCACGACGCTTCCGCCCGAGACCGTCTCGGTGGCAGCCTCGTGTTTGGACCCCGCCGAGCCGGTCCCGGGATGGTCCGATCAACAACAGGCTGCACTGGCCAGCGCGCTCCGTGCCTTGGACACCCCGCGGGCTGAGGCGGTCGCCGCCGGAACCGTGGCCGCCGCGAACTCCCTCGCATTGGCACTCTCGGCAGCACGCCACGAGGCATGTGTCGCCGCGCCTGACACCATCACGCCGCGGCGCGCCTGCGTAGAGGAGCGACTCGTCGAGTTTGCGGCCACCGTTGAGCTGCTCACCGATCACGCCCCACGCGACGTCCTGCTGTCCAGTGCGGCGCTACTCAACGACTTGGCCCCCGTCGAGCTTTGCGATGACCCGCGTAACCTCGACAACCGGGTTCCCATGGACACCGCGTCAGCCCCTACGCGAGCCGTCGCCCATACGCTGTCGCAGGCACGAACGTGGGGCAGCGCGGGCCATGTGGACCGAGCTGCAGCGCTGGCCACAGAAGCGCTGGCCGCACTCCCCAACTCAGAGCCCTCACCCTGGATCGCGGATGCAAAACTCGTGATCGCTGCACTACCGACGTCGCAGGGTAAGTTCACGGCGGCCGAAGGGCACATCCGCGCCGCACTCGCTGCCGCACGGGCGGTGGGCGATCGTTCCCGCGAAGCCCGAGCCCTAGGCGACCTTATTTTCGTGCTCGCGAGCGACCATCGTGATGCGGCCGCTCTCGCCCTGAGTGTGCAGGCCCAGGACGCCGCGAGCAACGCAGGTCCCAATGCGCAATGGCGGGTCCAGCTGCGCTTGGCTTACGCGCACAAGCTCGCACGTCGCTACGCGGAGGCAGACGCCAGCGCATCGCTTGCTGTCGACATACTCCGCGCTTCGCCAACACTGCGACCACGCGTCACCGCGGACGCCCACCAACTCCGCGCGGGCGCTCTGGTCGCCCTGGAGCGGCTGCCCGAGGCGTGCAAGCAATACGAGGCGGCGCTGGATGCCATCGTCTCCTACGGCCCCAACCATCCGTTTCGGGCCGAGATCCTCACCGCGTTCGCGCGCGCCCTCGCACATCGGTCCGATGTCACCGCGGCACGGCAGCGCCACAAAGAAGCGATCGAGATCCTCTCCGCCAACCCGAAAGACAATCGCGTGCGACTCGGTAACGCGTACGTCCTGTTGGCCGATCTTGAGCGCACAAACAACCATTTCGATGCCGCAGCTGCGGCCCTTGGCCAATCCGTGGCGCTATGGGGCCAAGACCCCGACACCGAAGAGCAGCTCGCCCGAAGCCTTATTGAGGTCGGCATCGTCGAGTTCATGCGTGGTCGCAACTCGGCCGCATCCGATGCCTTGAGCCAGGCCCGTGAAATCGCGACCCGTTACCCAGGCTCACCGCTCATCGAACTCGTGCGGCTCGAGGGCATGGCCGGTGGCGTCGCGGTCGCGCTTGGCAACCTTGAAGAAGGCCTTGCGCATCACCGGGCCAAGCTTGGCCACGAAGAACAACGCTACGGGCCCTCCACGCTACAGGTCGCGCGGACCCACACCACAGTCGGTGATATCGCGATGTATCTGCGACGGTGCGATGAGGCTCGTGCCTCGTATCGACGTGCGCTCCGTATCCGCGCAGATCTCGGTCTGCCACGCGACGACGAAGTGGTCCGCATCTCCGCCGGGCAGGCCGTTTGCGATGCTATCGACGGCGACTTGGGCGACGCGAGGGACGGACTGCATCGGCTCGAACGCGAAGTCGCAAGCGGGACAACGGCACCCTGGCGTGGCGGTCGACTGTCGAT
>JAESSZ010000207.1 GCA_016763875.1 Nannocystaceae bacterium | reverse complement strand
TTTTCTTGCCCGCCTCGCCGATCGTGATCTCTTGCGTGAAGGGACCTGCGTCGAGCGTCTTGTCGAGGACGACCTTGTTGCTGCGCCCGCCGACGTACACCACGCTGACCGCGATGAGCGCGACGAACAGCGCCAAGAACGTGAGCCACATGAAACGCGCACGCTGCTTGTAGGGGTTGGGCTGGACCGAGCCCACGCCTTGTGTGGCCGGGGCCGTGCCCGGGAGGTTGAACGCCTTCCAGACCTCGGCCCCCTCGATGTGCGCCATGCCCGTGAAGTTGACGTCGGCCGAACCGTCCGGCATCTGCGACTCTTCGATCGAGATCGAGTGCGGCGGCAGCACGTAGTCGTGGGTGACGGCGTTGTCGCCGACATGCACCTGCCACGGAAACTCGCCCTCGACGTACGCGGCGGTCGCAGTGACGGTTTGGAAGTGCTTGTAGCGCTTCTTGTTGAACTCGACCGACTTGTGCGCCGCGGCGACGTTGGCCCGGGGCGCGCCCGCGAGCGCCGACCCTAAGGTCCAGTGCCCGTCGCTCATTTGGTAGACGAGCCAGCGGTAGCCCCGGTAGGGATTGAACAGCAGGAATTCCTGCCACGGGTAGGTGACGCCGTCGACGTTGCACTCGCGCCACACGATGCCGAGCACTTCCCACTCGTGTCCCTGCAAGTTGCAGCGCGTATGCAGCGGGATCATCGACTGCCGCTGCTCCCGCTGAATCTGCCGCATGATCGACAGTGCGCCGGAGTCTTCGGGCGCTAACTCGCTGCCGCAGTACGGGCAGGCGACTTGCTCGACTGCGCCAAAACCCTTGAGGGTGATGGGGCCGCCGCACGACGGGCACTGCACAGACTCGGTCTGAGCGGGCTCGCGAAATGCCTTGGCGGGAGCGGCGGGTGCTTGGGCTGCCATGCGGGTTTCTCCTTACGCTTGGCCTTGGGGCGGGACTTGCCCGCCGCCGGGCTGCGCTGGAGGATTCCAGCCGATGAAACGCCAGCCCGAGAACTGGCGCAGCGGGTGCAGGGCGATGTCCGCGAGCTGGACCGCTTCTCCCAGGCAGGGCACGGGCGAGTTGTGGTTGGGGTCGTTGCCGTAGTCCAGCGTCATGAACTCCCCCGAAAATCCGCGCAGGTCCGCGGCGTAGAAGGTCATGCCGGGTTCCGCGGCGAACGGAAGGATGCCCTCGGCGCCTTTGTAGGTCGCACCACGCCGGTCGACGACCACGGCATCCACCCCGTCGATGGTGAGCACTTGGTTGATCTCGATGTGCTCGAACGGTGGCACGCGGCCGGCCACGATCGACTGATCGCGGGGACGGACGATGCTGTACTGACCCTGGGCATCGGTCAGCCAGCCGACGGTGCCGTCTCCCATTTCCACGTACCACTCGTTCCAGGTCCCGCGGCCGTACTGCACTTGCAGGCGCCCTGAGACCGAAAATGGGGTGCCGTGAAAGCGGCCTCGGCTGTCAAGAATGATGGGCGAGCCGTTGTCGATGATCGCGGAGACCTTGCCGACAAGCTTGATATCGACACCAGTGCGCACGATGGTGCTGCCGCAGTACTCGCACACGAGCGAGACCGCATGGCCGCGAAACGGCGCTGGTGCACCGCACTGAGGGCACTGGATCGTCTGCGCGTTCGGATCCATAAAGAGCGAGAGGCGGCCGCATCATGCCACGGATCGCAGCGGAGGGTAGGGGCACCAATCCGGCGGCTTGTTACTGGCGCGTGGTGGGCGGGTTGGACTGCCGCTCGGACTGCCTCGCTGGGGCGAGATCTACCCCTGGCGCGGCCTCAGCCAGGGCGGCGAAGGCGGAGGCTCGGAGTTGGGTGCCTCCGTTGGCCAATACGGCCACCGCGATGCCTCGGTCGGGGAGGATGTGCAGGTCGGCGGCGAAGTCCCCGGTCGCCCCCGCGTGGAACCAGTGCTGCGAGCCGTCGGCGAGGGTCCGGCGACGCATGCCGAGGGCGTAGCGCCACCCCCGGCTTTGGGTCTCGGTCGTGCGGTCGGTGTGGAGGTCGGTCGCAGCCTCGCTCGCCAACGTCAGGCCGGCGCGCGCCAGTTGCTGCGCCGACAGGACCGCTCCGCCCGCGGGGAACGTCCAGCGGGCGCCAGACGCCAGCAGGGCCAGGTCGTCGTGCACCGACAACGGGGTGCCGATGAGGTGTCCGCAGGCGGGGCGCTCACGCGGGTGCTCCGCGGCTTCGATCGGCACGTGGCCAGTCTCGCTGCCGGGAATCTTGCTGCGGGGAATCTCGCTGCCGGCCGTGACGATCTCACGGACGAGATCGACATCGCGCACGCCCGTGCGCCGCGACAGCGCCATCCCGAGCAGCACGTAGTTTGCGTTGGCGTAGTGGTGCTGCGCGCCCGGTTCGTTGAGAGGCTCGTGCTGCGACAGGGCCACGGTCAGTGCTATCGCCGACAGGCCAATGAGATGAGGGGCGGGCGCGGTGTCGGGCAAGCCGGTGGTGTGGTCCAGCAGCTGCCGCCACGTGATGGTGGCGTAGGCGGGGGACAGGCCGGGGAGCTCCAGCGCGACGGGGGCATCGAGTTCCAGCATGCCGCGCGAGGCGTATGCGACGGTGCTAGCCGCCATCAGACTCTTGGTGATCGAGCCGATGCGAAACGGCGTGTTCGGCAGCACGGGCTCCGGGTCCCCCATGCAGCGTATTCCCGCCGCGATGGACATCGAGGGGCCGTCGGCTCTCGCGATAGCCAACGAGGCGCCGGGAGTGTCGCTGCGGAGCATCTCTTGGCACAACCCGCGCACCAACTTTGGCATGCGGTCGGTATCGCCGGTGGCGCTCGCGATACACGGTTCGAGGCGCTCAGCGGCGGTCTTGGTTGCTGCCGCAAATGGCGGGGCGACCGGCACGGGATCTGCGGGCGAGGATGACTCCGAGGCGCAAGCTGCCGCCAGTCCGGGAGCGATGGCGACGAGCAGCGACAGCACCGATCGCAGAGACACGCTCCGAGGCTAGCAGGCTCACGCGGAGAGGTTTCTACCCGTCGTCGCTGGCGATCGAGGTCCCGGCCGGGACCAGAGCATCACAGGTGATAGCGGCGGCAGCGACGGCTGGCGCCGGGGTGAGTTGCGTACCGATCCAAGCGGTCGTCGCGGCGGAGATGGCTGCCGTCGTCACGACCACGGCCGCCAAACCGGTGTGCCGTGCGCGTTTGCGTGGCGGGGACAAGGCGGCCAGCAACGCGTCCATCGATTCAAAGCGATCCAACGGGTTGACCGAGAGCCCACGAACGATTGTGCGGTGGACGTGCGTCGGGACCTCGCCACGGTCTTCCGGTTCGGTCAGCGCTTGCGCCGCAAACGCCCGCGCCGTCTCGACGGCGTTGGTCCCCGGATACGGCAACGTGCCGTACAGGGCTTCGTACAACGACACGCAGAACGCGAACTGGTCGGCCGCCGGTCCCACGGGAAATCCGAGGAGCTGCTCTGGCGCCATGTAGCCACGCGTGCCGAGCACGACGTTGACGTCGGTGACCTTGTTCGACAGCCGGACCGCCTCCTCGCAGTCCAGGTCCTTCGAAGTCGGTGCCGCTGACGCTTCTTCGCGGTCCATACCGCAGGCCAGTCCGAAGTCGACCACCGTGACGTGTTGGTCTGGCCCGACGATGACGTTGGTTGGTTTGAAGTCGCGGTGGACGATGCCGGCGGCGTGCGCAGCGGCCAGTCCCCGGCCCGCCTGTTCGAACATCGCCACGATGCCCGGCCACGGCCAACGCCCTTGCGACAGCGTGTGTGCCAGGTGCTCGCCCTCCACAAACGCCATCGCGAGGAAGACCGCCTCGCCCGTGGTCCCCAGGTCGTACAGCCCCACGACGTTGGGGTGAGACAGGCTGGCCAGCGCACGTGCCTCGCGGCGCAGTCGCAACGTGAACTGATCCTGTCCGGGGCACGGGCGCAACTGAGAGCGCACCAACTTCAGCGCGACCCTTCGCCCGAGCGCACGGTCCCGAGCCCGGTAGACCACCCCCATGCCGCCACGGCCGAGCTGTCCCTCAATGACGTACCGACCCACCGTGTCGTTGGGCCTCAGCGGCCGCGAGATGTGGCCGAGGACCGGCTCGTCATCGACGATGGGGTGCGGGACCCCAGCGTCGAGTCCGCCTGTTGGCTTGGTGAGGGTGGATTGCAGCATGTTGGGGCGGGCCGGCCCCAACACCCTAACTATTACTACGGAAATAATCCGTAATTGCAACTGCCCAAATTACTCTAGGCGATAGAAAAACGACGAGTTTCTTCTTTCAGCCGCCTACATGCGTTCGAAGATACCGGCGGCGCCCATGCCTCCGCCAATGCACATGCTGACCATCGCGTAGCGGCCGTTGCGTCGGTGAAGCTCCGCCAGAGCGGTTGCGGTCAATTTCGCGCCCGTGCAACCCAGCGGGTGGCCCAGCGCAATCGCGCCCCCGTTGATGTTGACCTTGGCCGGGTCCAAACCGAGCTTGCGAACGACGGCCAACGATTGGGACGCAAACGCCTCGTTGAGCTCGATGACGTCGATGTCCGACAGCGACAAGCCGGTCTGCTTGAGCACCTTGGGAATGGCCACGATGGGACCGATGCCCATGATCTCGGGGGCCACGCCCGCCACCGCAAACCCGACAAAGCGGGCAAGAGGCGTCAGCCCGAGCGCCTTGGCTCGGCCCTCTTCCATCACGACGGACATCGCGGCGCCGTCGCTCATTTGCGAGCTGTTGCCCGCGGTGACGCTGCCCTTGACCGCGAACGCGGCACGCAGTTTCGCCAGTGCCTCCAGTGATGTGTCGCGACGAACCCCACCGTCGACCTCGAAGGTCTTGCCCTCGAGGGTCGTGACAGCAACGATCTCGTCCTTGAATTTGCCGCCGTCCTGAGCGGCCGCGGCACGTTGGTGACTCTGCAACGCGAAGGCGTCTTGGTCTTCGCGCGAGATCTCGAACTGCTTGGCGACGTTCTCGGCCGTCAGCCCCATCGAGATGTAGATCTCGGGGTTATCGCGGACGACACCCGGGTGCACGGTCGTCTTGTTGCCGCCCATCGGCACCATGGACATCGACTCGACGCCGCCAGCGACACCACAGTCGATGGCGCCGATCATAATGCGTTCGGCGACCATCGCTATCGCCTGTAGGCCGGACGAACAGAAGCGGTTGACGGTCTGCGCCGACGTGCTCTGAGGCAGGCCCGCTCGCAGCCCGACGATGCGGGCGACGTTGAGACCTTGTTCGGCCTCGGGCATCGCACAGCCCAGGACCACGTCGTCGACGAGTTCTTTGGGAAGGCTCGGGAGGGTCTGCAGCGTCGCGGCGAGGGTTTGAATCGCAAACTCGTCCGGACGGGTATTGGCCAGGGCGCCCTTGGCGGCCCGGCCCACAGCACTACGCTTACACGCGACGAGGACAGCGGTTTTCAGCTCGGTCATGATGATGTTCCTTGATGAGTCCGTTGATCGCCGGGGCTAGTTACGCAGGGGTTTACCGGTCGACAGCATGTGCGCGATCCGGTCCTTGGTTTTTTGCTCGCCGCACAGCGACACGAACGCCTCACGCTCGAGGTCGAGCAGGTCCTGGGCAGTCATGGTCGTCGGGGTCGCGGCCATGCCGCCCGAGAGCACGTGGGCGATTTTTTCGCCGATGAGTTTGTCGTGCTCCGAGGCGTAACCGCCCCAATGGAACATCTGGACGCCGAGCATGAAGCTGGCACCACGCGCGGCTCCCACCACGCTGATCGCTTCGTTGCGATCCGGGGGCTCCCAGCCACCTTCGGCCAGCGCGATGACGCGGCGCTTCGCTTCCGCAATCACCCGGTCGCTGTTGAACACGATGCCGTCGGTGGCGCGCAAATACCCAAGGTTCTTAGCCTCGAATGCTGACGTCGCCACCGTCGCTTGTGCCGCGGCCAAAAATCCACGACGCACGAACGGGTAGGGGTCGCCGTCGGGGTCCTGGCTGGCCCACTCGCTGGCACGACGGCAGATCTCCTTGAGCCCACCGCCCGCGGGAAGCAGACCGACGCCGGCCTCCACCAGGCCCATGTACAGCTCCGAGTCGGCCACAATCGCCGCGGCGTGCAGCGAGAACTCGCAGCCCCCGCCGAGTGCCATGTGGTGCGGCGCGGCGACCACGGGAATGGCGCTGTGGGGATCTTCATCGAGGTCTGTTGGAACTCGTTGACCATCGTATTGAGGTCGTCCCACTTGCCTTGACCCGCCATCGCCAACACCCCAAAGAGGTCGGCGCCCGCGGAGAAGTGTCCGGCTTGGTTGCCGATGACCAGGCCGCGGAAGTCACCGCGTGACGACAGCGAGTCCAGCGCATCCGACAACACGCTCACGACCTTGGCGTTGAGCGAGTTCATCTTGGAGTGGAACTCCACGCACGCCACACCGTCGCCCAGATCGATGAGCGAGGCTTGGTCGTTGCCCTCGATGATCGCGCCCGGGGACGCCTTGGTGCGGTCGAGGATGATCATGCCCGCGGGGGGCTCGATCTCAACGTAGGCAGACTTCTCGCCGATCCATTGCTTTGTGCTCGGACCGTCGGTCGTAAACCATGTTGCTTCGGCGCCTTGCTTGTCGAGCAGGGCCAGTAGGTTTTTCGAGGGCTCGATGCCCATGGTCTTCATCTGCTCGACGGACCACGCCAGGCCAACCGCGTCCCACAACCAGAACACGCCTTGTTTCCAGCCGTAGCCCAGCGCATCGCATCGTCGATCTCCTTGGGACCGTCGCAGATCGCACCGACCCGGTTGGCCGAATAGTTGAACAGCGCCAGGTACACCTTGCGAAGGAAGTCTCCGGCCCGGCCTGGGCATCGCAGGGCCGCGTGGACGCGCTGCGCCAGGTCCCGCTTCTTGTTGATGTCTTTGAGCTCGGGGAAGTTGGGCTCGATGCGGTCGCGGTACTCCAGCGTATTGAGGTCCAGCGACAGGATCTTGCGCTTACCCTTGTCGTCGCGGGTCTTTTTGTAGAAGCCCTGGCCGGTCTTGTCGCCCTTGAGCCCCTTGTCGAACATCTTCTGCAGGGTCGGGTGCACGACCATCATCGCGTGCAGCTCGTCGTAATTGTCGCTGCTGGCGTCGGCAGAGGTCGAGCGCGCGAGGTTCGAGGTCACCAGGGCCGCGGCGTCCACGCCGACCAGGTCGCCGAGCCGGAAGCTGCCGGTCTTGGGTCGACCCATCAACTTGCCGTTGAGCGTGTCGACTTCTTCAACGGTGTAGCCGCCGTCGAAGGTCGCCTTGTTGGTCAGCATCATCTCGCCGACACCAATGCGGTTGCCGATGAAGTTCGGGGTGTCGCGGCAAGGCACCACGCCCTTGCCTAGAACGCGATCGCACCACTCGCCCAGCTCTGCAGCGACGGCGGGGTCGGTCTTGGAGGAGGGGACGATCTCCAGCAGGTGCATGTACCGCGGCGGGTTGAACCAGTGCATACCCACGACGCGGCGGGCGACGTCTTGGGGCAGGTCCTC
>JAESSZ010000206.1 GCA_016763875.1 Nannocystaceae bacterium | reverse complement strand
TCGGGGGCGAACTGGGGGTCCACGCCGCACCATACACCTGGGTCACGCGGGTTCGCGGCAGGTTGAATCTTCGGCAGAAACCTACTGCTCGCAGTCTGCACGGCCGTCGTCATAGCCAGTGCCGTAGCCGTCTTCGTACCCCGCAGCAGCGCCGTCATCGTACCCAATGGGGTAGCCAGAGTTGACTCCGTCGCCGTAGGCCTCGTCGTAGCAACGGTCGAAGGATGCGTCGTAGCCGTCGACGAACCCACCTCCGTAGCCATCGTCGTAGCCGTCCGCGTGGCCGTCGTACTCCCCGTCGACAGTCCCCACCGAGAAAGCAACCGAGTACGCCTCGCCGTAACCTGCTTGGTAGTCGGGGTTGTTGGCGGTGCCCGCGTCTACGCCCCGACGCGTCGCGCTTCTGTCCAAGGTGCGCCGATAGCCACGCCCCTCACACGTCGTGAGGTCCTTGGGATCGGGTCGACGGCTCGCCCGTCGAAAGCCGCAGTCGTTGCTGCCGTCGCCGTAGCCGTCCTGATACGCGTCGTCGTACGTCGGGTCATAAACTTCGGACCACCCTTGTGTGTAGCCAACCTCGTCACCGTCGCCAAAGCCCTCCGCGGCCCCATCCGAACACGCGCTTGAGTCGAAGCGCCCATCAGCGTGTCCCGCGGCGTAGCCCTCGTCGGCTCCCGCGGGGTAACCCCGGAGACCAAAGTAGCCGTCCTCGTAACCACCGTTGTATCCGGCCGTATCCCCGGCCGTGCGCCCATCGTCGAAGCTCAGCGCCAACCCGCGCTCGTACCCATCGTCGTACTGGCGTCCGTTGAACTCACGTGCGCTCCCCTGCCCCTCTCGATAGGCGGCCTCAAGGTCCCCATCATCGAAGCAGTCCAGGCACCCGGGAAGCAAGCCCAGGCTGAGGGTGAGCAGCAACCACCGCATCACCAACAACCTAGCAGACAGACTCGCCTCGCGAATCGGGGCATCCCCGCTCAATCGACGCGGAAATGCCCGTGGATCCCCTCTGCGAGGCAAGGGTACTCCTCGGGGGCTCTAGCCAGCGGGAAGGTGCTGCCACGGCGGCACCGAGATCCGACACGGCGGATTCAGGTCCCCCACGCAGCTTCCCTCGCCGTCGCACTGGTCTTCGGTTGTGCAGGCGTTGCCGTCATCGCAAGGAGCCCCGCTCCATATATTCACGCGGCTCACGCACGCGCCACTGATGCACTCCGCATACATGCACTGGACACCGTTGTCGCAAATGGACCCATTGAGCATGGGTGGGTACCAGCAGGAGTTCCCGTACGAACTGGAGATGCACTGCCCCGGCCCGGAGTGACACGGCGGAGGATCGTCGCATGTTTCCAAACACGGGATAACGCCTTCGCAAAACCCCTCCGCGTTGCATTCGTCATCAACCGTGGACTCATCACCGTCGTCGCATGGGAAACCCTCCGGCAACGACTCGTAAGGCACGCACCCACCAGCAACACACTCAGAAATGACGCACTGGGCCCCCTCGCAAATGGTTCCGGTAAACGCGGGCGGATACCAGCAGGAGCCACCGATGCACTCGCCCGGTCCGAGATGACACGACGGCGGGTTATTGCAACCGCCGAAGCACGGCGGCTTCTACTCCAGTTTCGCAACGGTCGACAGGCCTTCAATCAACTCGACTTCGCGGTCTCGAAACTGAGGCTCCTCGCCGTCCGCGCTGGATTCATCCCCAGACTCTGCGATTTCAGACTGACCGAAGTCGTCGGGGTCAACCTCGCAACTTGCGGCGAGACCCAGGGTTACAAACGTCGAGACGATACCAATTATGTGCGATGCACGCATGTAGATTATTTAGGTCCTCAGGTAAGAGTAAATAGGCAGGCTGGCACTAGGCCACGTCGTCATTCTGCGGGACATCGCTGCGTTGTCAATCGCGACCACGATTGCACTGCACAGCCGCACGACGTTCCGTGTTGCGGCGGGCGGGCACCGTAGGCAGACTCGCGCCCGTGCTCCGACGCCTCCTCAAACGCCTGACTGTGGACGTCGCGACACGTGGGGAGAGCTCGGGGGCATCCACGGCAAAGCTCCTCAGCGGGGAAGTCGTCGTTGAGCGCTGGCGCAGCAGAGGCGAGACCAAGGAGGCCGCACTTGCGCTCACCGTCGCGCAGGTGCGCGCACTCGAAGGATTGGTCCGCGATGATCCCGGGTGGACGCGCCTGCAGACGCTGGTGGGGCGGGCCGGCGACCCGTGGAACGCCTTTGACTGGCCCGCAGGTTTTGACCCGTTGATCCTCTGTGCGCCGCTGTGCCAGCGCGTGGCGTTTGAATGTCGACAGTGTCCCGTCGGCCAAGTCCAGGGCCGCTCCTGCAGTGATCCGGTCACCGACATCGGCTCAATCTTGGGCTTGATCGGCCGTGCCGAGCGCGCGGCCTTACTAGTGCACCTCGATCGGCTCCGAGCCCACCTTACTGCGATGACGCCATAGCCGGATCCTCCCCACATTCGAATTTCTCTGGACCACGGCCACGCGACGACTTGGTATGCTGAGGTGTGGGCGACAGCCTCAATAGGGACTCGATGAAGGACTCGGTGGGCGACAGTCCCGAGACACCTCTGTCGTTTCCACCTTGGCTGGCGCAGGCCGCCGCCGCACCGCCGATTCCATTGGAACCCCCGGACGCCGAGCTGCTCCCCGCGGGCACAGAGATCGGAACCCACTACGAAATCGAGGGCCTGCTTGGCGTCGGTGGCATGGGGGTGGTCTATCGCGCGTTCGATCTGTCGCTGGCTCGGTCGGTCGCACTAAAGCTGCATCGGTCTGAAAAAGGGCAGGCCCAGGAGCGGTTGCTTCGCGAGGCCAAGGTCATGGCCAGGCTCTCGCACCCCAATGTGCTGGCCGTACATGAAGTGGGCACATGGCAGGGGCATGTGTATCTCGCCGCCGAGCTGGTCGAAGGCACCACGGCACGGGAATGGCAGAAGCAGGGACACGCATGGCAGGACGTGGTGAGGCTGTACATCGAGGTTGGGCAGGGGGTTGCCGCGGCGCATGCAGTTGGGCTTGTCCACCGTGATCTCAAGCCGGACAACGTCCTGGTCGGGGACGACGGTCGCGTTCGTGTGGCGGATTTTGGATTGGCCCGGCTCGCCGGACCTGCCACCCAGAGTGAGTCGACCGCTTCGCTCTCAACGGCTCGCTCCGACATATCGCTCGCCGACATCACGCGGACAGGCAGCATCGTGGGAACACCGGCCTACATGGCGCCCGAGCAGTTCATGGGCGAGGAACTCGATGGTCGGGCCGACCAGTTCGCGTATTGCATCTCCCTGTTCGAAGCCCTGTACGGAAAGCGTCCATTCTCGGGCGTATCCGCGGCAGCGCTGGCGGCAGCGATTGGGCGTGGTCCCGTACGTCCGATCGGCCACGCCCGGATCCCGCGGCGTCTGTGGCGTGCCATCGCGCGAGGCCTTCGGCCGGAACCCGCCGACAGGTTCGGAGGGATGGATGAGCTTCTTGGGGAGCTCCGGGCAACGCTTCGACGGGGGAGAATCGGCTACTGGGGTCTTGCCGCGGGCGCGGCCACGGTGGCAGCGCTCGGATGGACTGGCGGCGAGACCGCATCAGTGTGCGAACGAGCCGGCGACGCCATACACGGGGTCTGGGGTGACGAACGTCGCGTCGCGCTCGCGGCACTGTACGCGGCCGACGGAGACGTTCGTTCGGACTGGCCGTTGTACGAACGGATGCTAGATCGCTACGCCGACGATTGGAGCGAGGCGAGTATGGCGGTGTGCCGCGACGCGGCCACAACTCTTGAGACCACACGAGCGGGCGCCGCTGAATGCCTCAACGGCGGGCGTCTCGAGTTCGATGCCTTGCTGG
>JAESSZ010000205.1 GCA_016763875.1 Nannocystaceae bacterium | reverse complement strand
GGGAGACTTTGGGGCAGGGGACGGGGCCGTTGGCGGCGCGGGCCGCCTACCTGCGCCGCGCACTTTCTCCGCGCCTGCGACTGCACGAGAACCTTATCGAAGTGCATCCGCGTGCGACGCTTGTCGCCGCCTTTGGCCGATCGTTGGCCGACCTCACGCGGCATGGTGACGACGAGCGCGTCTGGGCCACCCGGAAGATCGTTCTGAGTGCCCTGACGGAGGGCATCGCGTTCGACTACGTTTGGCCGGAACTCGTGGTCCGCAACACGCATGTGTTCAACGCGGTATTGTGCGCGTTCACTGCGTTTTGGTGGGCACGGCGAGGACTGCGTGGCCCCGCTGACCTTCGTCCACAGCCCGGGGCTAAGATGCCCGCCGACTCGGTGGCGACCGCAGAGGATCTGACTGGCGCAATCGATGCGCTGGGCGAGCTGTGGCTCGAGGATGGCTGGGTTTGGGCCCCGACCCCGCAGTGAACTGAACAACGCGTCAGCGATCTCGTCGCTGACGCGGTTTTGCTCGCAGGGTGGCGGGATTGGCCGTCAGTCTGCGCAGGCTCAGCGCTTCTTGGGCTGGTCTTGGGGCGCCGCCCGGTCGGGTAGGTCGACGAACTTACCCGCAAGAAGGTCACCCAAGCTGCCCAGGCTGCGACTCTTGGCCTTGCCCTTGAACTGGGCGAACGCGCGGCGTGCCTCGACCTCTGCGACGGCCTTCGCCGAGAAGCGAAGCCGACCGTCGCGGTCTTTGCCCCGCGCCACGACCTCAAGCGAATCCCCTGGGGAGAACGCACGCCTCGGGTCGCTTCCTGGCGGGAGCGACAGTTCATTGTTGGGGACCAGTCCAGAACCCGTGGGGGTGTCGATGAGGATGCCGAAGCTCTCGACCTTGTTCACGGTCGCGGTGATGACGTCCGCGGTGGGCGTCGCGTCCGCGGTCGGCTGCGTAAGCGCGCGCATCGACAGCGAGATCTTGTTGTCTTTGGCCTTGCCGGACGGGGCAGTTTGAATCGAGAGGACCTTGACCAGGACCTTCTCGCCCACGCTCACGACGTCGCCGGGGCTCGCGATGCGGCCGTGGGCGATCTCGGAGATATGCACCAACCCCGTGATCCCACCGAGGTCGACGAATGCGCCGTAAGACTGCACCGACTGGACGATGCCTTCGAGTTCCGCGCCTGCCTCCAGCGTGCTGGCGAGTGCCGTCGCTTTGACGGCGCGCTCGGCTTCCAGAAGCGCACGCCGCGATACGATCACGGAGCGCCCGCCGTCCTTAACCTCGATGACACGGAAGAAATGGTTCTGTCCGACGTACGCTTCGAGGTCGCCGGTGTACCCAATCTCGACCTGACTCGCGGGGCAAAACGCGCGCGTTCCCGCGACGTTGACTTCGATGCCGGCCTTCACGGCGCGAGTGAACTCGCCTTCGACGGGCGCGCCACTGCGAACCGCTTCTTCGAGGACCTCGGTGTCGATGTCGCCGCGGCCACGAAGCGAGATGACGAGCCGTGGAGGCGCATCGGCCCGCGTGTGCTCCGCAACAGTGGCGCGAATACGGTCACCGACTTCGGGCAGGGTTGCGTCCTCGGCCAGCGTGCGGCGCTCAAGGATTCCCTCCGAGCGTGTGCCGACGTCGACGAAAATTGCCTCCTCGCCGACCGCCACTACGATTCCCTCGACAACCTTGCCGGGGGGCAGCCGCTTTTGTCCGGGCTGCGCGAGGCCGCTGCCGGCCTGCGACTGCTCGAACATTGCCGCGAAGTCGTCGTCGTCGTTGCTCACGGGACGACTTCTACAATTCTTTCATGTCCGGCAGGGCCGGGAGCGGCTCACTAACGTTGTTGGGCCGCCAGTTCTGCACAACGTCCGTATAGCCGGCCTTTCGCAGCACGATCTCGTGCGAAAGGTTGTCGCCCACCGGGACTTTGATGACGCAGGGCGTCTTGCACTGCTCGCTGCCGTCGACAAGCACGGCGGCGCCCTCGACGTTGGTTCGGACCAACGGTCGATTGAAAGGGAACTTTTTCGGTGCTTCGGGCTTGGCGTCCGCGGCCTTGGTGCTCGCGGCTGCTTCCGCGGGCTTGTGCACGGCGTCTTTGCTGCCGCCGCCGCCGATCTCGCCGAATACCAGGAGGGCCACCAGCAGCAGCGCGACGACGCCGAGCACGATGGCGATCGTTTTTCCTGCCCGTTCCTCCGGTGGGGCGCCGTATCCGGTGAGGGTGGGAACTGCGTGGCTACCGGTCACCATTGGCATGGGTGCACCCCCGGTTATCTGCCGCCCTGTCGTTGGACCCGACTGCGGCCCCGAGTCCGCGCCACGGCCCTCCTTGATCGCGCGCAGGTTGCCGATGGACTGTCCGAGCAACTCGGCGAATCGTCCTGCGGTTTGGATGCGTTTTCCCCGGTCCTTGCGAAGGCCCATCAGGATGACCTTGGAGGTTTCCTTCTGCGCGTTGCGTGCGGGTGGGACCTTGGCGCGCACGTGCTTGAGCATCGTGGCCATGGGGGTCTCGGCGGAGAATGGAGGCCGGCCCTCGATCATCTCGTAGAGGATCGCGGCGAGCGAGTAGATGTCGGTGCGATGGTCCAGCGGCAGTCCGTTGCACTGCTCGGGGGACATGTATTGAGGCGTGCCGAAGACCTCGCCCGCCTGGGTCAGCCGTGTCGCATCGACGCCGCCAGCGATGCCAAAGTCGAGAACCTTGACGACCTTGGACACGCCGACCGTCTCGATAAAGATGTTGTCGGGCTTGAGATCGCGGTGGAATACGCCGTGTTCGTGCGCTTCGCTGAGGCTCTCGGCGACCTGTCGCGCGATCTGGATCGCTTCCATCTCGGGGATGGACCCCCGCTCCAGTCGCTCCGCCAGGCTCTCGCCCGTGAGCAACTCCATCACCATGTAAGGGCGACCGTCGGCGGTTTCCCCGTGCTCGAACACGCGGATCGTCGAAGGGTGTCGCAACTGACACGTGATCTCGAGCTCCCGCCGGAAGCGAGTCAGGAACTTGGTGTCCGTCGTGTCGGAGCGGACGAGTTTGATCGCGACCTTGCGCTCGACTTGGGCGTCCCACGCCTCGTAGACGACACCCATCCCGCCCTCGCCGATGATGTCGGTGATCTCGTACCGACCACCGATCGTCTTGCCAATGTCGTCGCTCAGCTCGACCTGGACACCGGCGCCGAGTTCCGTGGACGGTATGGGTTGGCTGGACATCGGAGGGGCGCCGGACGGCTGTGACGCGGGCATGGGCTGGGAGTCCACGCTCGGAGCCGTGAGGCGCGCGGTCTTGGGAATCCCTGTCGATCTATCGCCCATCGGGGAGGTTGGGCCGAGGATTGCTGACACGCGGGGAAGGGTTGCGCGCGGGGAGGGAGCGCGGTGAATGAAGCCACGTGTGCGGGGCCGAGCACAAGCATACCTGCGCTGTCGGGGAACCCCAAACGCGATTCGTCGTGGGAGGGGGCGGCCCGACCCCGCACAACGACCGGCTCCACGCCAAGTTTTCTTCGGACCGCCGCACGCCTGCGATCAATGTCGCTTTCGTTTCGGTCGCTTTCGTTT
Organism: Nannocystaceae bacterium; assembly: GCA_016763875.1. Taxonomy (GTDB): domain Bacteria; phylum Myxococcota_A; class Polyangia; order Nannocystales; family Nannocystaceae; genus JAESSZ01. Next base: position 2,448 of record JAESSZ010000205.1, on the reverse strand, counting down.
CGGTCGCTTTCGTTTCGCGAAGCTCACATAGGGATCGACGGGGTGGGCCATGCCCGCCTTCACGTCCAGGTGCAGGTGGTTTTCGTGGGCGTGGTCATGGTCCGGCGTCAGCAGGGTGTGGACGAGGCGGTGCTCGACGGCCACGCAAACAAGGTTCGCGTACAGGCGTGCCGGCCCAGATAGGGCACTCGGACTGGTCCACGGGCATTGCGCCACTTCGCCTCTAGGAAAGTGATCTTCGACATCGAGACGGTCGGAGTCGCGCCCAGCACGGCCAGTCGAATCCTTCCCAGACGCGCCTGAGTCGGCGTTGGTGACGCCTGTGACCAGGCCGAGGAGGTCCAGGGCCAACCCGACATTGTGCTGACTGCGGGGCTTGCTGCGGGCCATGGCGCCCAGCCGCAACACTGAGAAGTAGTGGACCTCGGTCACGTCGTGTCGTGCCAGCCATCGCGCGAGCGGGAGGATTGCCACCGCGAGGCGGCAGTCCCATATCGCGTGCGGATCGCTTTGCTGGTCGTTGGTCCAGGGGATCAGGAAGCGGACGCCGCCGAGTCGCGTCACGCGAATCGGTTGACGAACCTGCGGGGCCTCACTGGCGGGGACGCGGGTGTACGTCGCGCCCGCGCGGTCGAGTTCGGCTCGGCACGCAGAGGGTGCAAGCCGCATTACGGCGTTGGCATCGAGGACGTCTTTGAATTGTGCGGTCTCTTGTGGGCCGTTGTGTCGCGTTCGGGCTGGCTTACGCGCGTTTGCACCGAGCTCGATTTCGCGCCCCACGACCAGCCACGGGGCCACAGTCGCAACCTCTGCCCCTCCGCGCAGGTCCCGCGAATCGCGCGTCCCGGAATCGCGCGTCCCGTCGGTAGGGCAGCGAACCCTGTGCGCGGGCAGCCATGCCCCACGGTTGTCTCGCGTGCCCGGGCAGTCGCGGCGGCGGTGCTTGGGTAGGCGCCAACGTGGCCGGATTGACCAGCTCGGGGAGAACCCGGCGCCGCGATGGCGATCGGGTTGCGAGGAGATCGCTGACCGAGCGGGCGTTGCCGCGTCGGCCGTCTGCCAAGCGGCGAGCCACACTGCGAGTGCGAGCACAGCCGAGCCCGTGGTCGACGCCACGGCCGCTTCGGCTGCTGAACGTAGGGCCGAACTCTTGGCCGAACTCTGGGATCGTGACGCCACGGTGGTCCGCCGAGCATCGCCCGCACCCCCCTCACCACCCAAGTTTTCGGGCAACGCAAGCACGCGCGTGGACGGGTGTATGAACGGGCAGGTATGCAGCGGCGGACTACCGACACGGGGTGGAGCAAGGGGACAGCGACCGGGACAAGCGCTCCTGAATGTGGCTCTTCGGTGAACTTCGGCGATGCACTCGCTGCATCGCCGCTGGCGCTCGTCGGACTCCTCGTCCTCGGCTGTGCGTCCGGTTCACCGCCGGAATCGACAGCCCGAGCGGTGGACCCGCCGCCGGAGGTTGGCTTGGCCGCCGCGGGCTCACCGAGCTCAACCGCAGCGCAATCCTCCGCGTCGCAGAGCGAACAGCAAGAGCAGCCAGCCCGACCCGAGAACACGCCTGTTGCCGAGCCGCCTGCTCCCAAGCCGCCAGTTCTCGCGACGCTGTCCGACGGCACCGCCATCGCGGCCTGCGTCGATCCGCTCCCGGTGGGGATGCAGTGCATCGTTGGTGGTCCCTTCATTCGGGGCACGGACGACGGCGCGAGCAATACGAGGCCGTCGGCGACCGTCGAACTTTCAACGTTCTACATGGACACCTACGAGGTCACCTACGCGCAGTACAAGGCGTGCCAGAAGGCCAAGTCGTGTCCGCGATCGGGCCCGCAGTACACGGACTTCAATCACGCGAACATGCCGATTCAAGGCGTGAGTTGGTTCGACGCGGTCGCGTACTGCGAGGCCCAGGGCAAGCAGTTACCGTCGGAGGCGCAGTGGGAAAAAGCCGCACGTGGACCCGACGGTGCACTTCATCCCTGGGGTGCGGAGCCTGCAACTTGCGAGTTGGCGATTATTCGCGACGCTACTGGTCGCAGTTGCGGGCTCAAGAAAGCGATCAGCAAGCCGGACACGGGACGTCCCTGGGATGTCGGCTCGCGTCCCGCTGGCGTTTACGGGTTGCACGACATGGCGGGCAACTCGTGGGAGTGGGTCGCCGACTGGTACGACAAGTCCTACGAGAAGTGTGGCGAGGCCTGCACCGGAATCGATCCCAAGGGGCCGTGCGACGGGGCCGAGAAATGCGCGGGGCGCTGGCTGAAAATCGTGCGCGGCGGCTCGTGGTACTGGGAGGCCGAGAGGGCGACCTCGGTGTGGCGGCGGACCCACAAACCGACGAATGGGCCGTTTCACCACTTCGGGTTTCGCTGCGCGGCCACCGTGACGCAGAGCGAGACGTTGCCGCGCCCGTAGGCCGGCCGCGGCGCACGCCAGGCGAGC
>JAESSZ010000204.1 GCA_016763875.1 Nannocystaceae bacterium | reverse complement strand
CCATCGCCCGCCGCATCTCGGCCGCCCGCCGGAACGCGTCGACGGCTCCCTCGGGCCTGCCTCTGCCGAGTTCCAGATACCCCTCCGCGGCGGCGAGTTCGGCCCGCATAACGTGGCGCTGCGGCACGATGCGATCGAGCTTCGCGGCGGCTGTCACCACGAAAGCCGAGGCTTCGTCCGTCCGCAGCGTACGGTAACCCAGCAACCGCACCAGGGCAGTCGCGGCGGCTGCGGCGATGCGATCCCTGCCCTGGGACTCCGCGAGGCGATACGCCTGCCGGAGGTCGGTCGTGGCAAGCCCATACTCTCCCGACTGTTCGTGAACGCGCGCACGCACGTACAGGACATCCGGGAGTGCCTCGTCACGCGCCAGGGCCGTGTCCACGACGGACAACGCCTCGCGGAGACGCGCCGCGCGACGCAGTAGATCGGCACGATCGACGACGTCGCGCACTCGGACATCGACGCCGTCGTCGATCGGTGCGAGGCACTCCGTGGGGTCGGGTAAACTTGCAACTGCCGCGGCCCCTCCGGCGAGCGCCGCAGCGTCCGTTTCACGCAGGACATCGAGAGTCGCGACAAACCGAAGGCGCTGCTCCACTTGGCACGCGCGGCGTCGTTCCCTCGACGCCTTGGTCAACTCATTTCGAGCGGTCGCGAGACAGATCTCCTCGGCAACCTCGCCCCACGTTGAAACGAACGCGCGCAACTCCCTCGAGACATACTCACCTGTGCCCCGAGCGTAGGGGAGTTCAGTCGCAGCAAACACAGCGCTCATCTGATCCCGTTGTGCGTCGGTAAACTCGGGCGCGTCGTTTCTCGGGCTATCGCATGCGACTTCGGAACCGGCAGTCCATGCGTAGCTGAGGGCACCGACGATCACCGCAGCGCTCGTATAGGTGGCAACGCGGCGGCGGCGACGACGTAGCGAGGATGTCAAGACTTCGAGCAACGCATCCATCGACGGCCACCGGTCTGCCGGGTCACCGCGCAATCCTCTCTCCAGCGCCACCCGCACCGTCCGAGGAACGTCGACGGACTTGGCGCTTGCTAGCGGTGGCAGCGAGTCACCCGTGGACGCCGCAAGCATGGCGTTCCTTGGGTACGGAGGCTCGCCGTACAGTGCCGTAAACAAGCACACGCAGTAGCTAAACTGGTCCGTGCGTCCATCGACGGCACCACCCGACCACTGCTCGGGTGACATGAACTTGGGCGTCCCCTGCACCACAGAATCGTGCGTCAGCTCGTCGTCATCGCCGATGACCCCAACCCGCGCCTGTTCGCGCACTCGCGACAGCCGCGCCAACCCGAAGTCCAGAATACGCGGGCGCCCGTCGGCAGCCACAATCACATTTCGGGGCTTGAAGTCTCGGTGGACGATATTCGCTTCGTGGGCGGCACTTAGACCGCGCCCAATCTCGATAAACAACGTGAGTACCTGTTCCCACGGGCGCGGCTCCGCGTGCCACTGGTCCAGGGTCGGACCAGCAACGAGTTCCATAACAAAATACAACGTGTCGTCGAAGCGCCCGTAGTCGTAGATGTTCACGATATTCGGGTGAGACAAGCGAGCCAGTGCCCGCGCCTCGCGTAGCACTCGTACCGACTCCGATGAACCGCCACCGAAACGTACGAACTTGATCGCAACGTCGCGATCAAGTGCGTGGTCGTGACCGACAAAGACACTCCCTCCTCCGCCGTGCCCGAGAAGTTCCCCTACATCATACCGACCGACAGATTCCGGAGGCTGCAACTCAAGAGGCACAGCGGCATCAACCCGCCGCGGCAGCGTCGGGTTCGGCGGTCCACGCGGAGGAGCCACAGTGACGGTAGGGTTGTCCTCCACTGAGGTCATGGGTCGTCGTTCCTAGCCGCAATCTTTAGATCGTGGGTTCTCCACGATGAACCTCGCACGGTATCCACCCCGCCGCAGAGTAGAACACCAATCTGATTCGATTCGTGCAGGAAGGTGGGCTCGTTCAGCGCGTTCTCGCCCAAAGCGGTCTCATGCACGCAGCGCGGGCGAACGACCCGAGCCGCGACGCGAGACAAAGTGAGCCCGTACCGGAGTGCGGGCAACCTCCACGGGCCACACCACCCTGCCCCAGGCCTGCTAGCCTCCCGCGCCGATGGTGTCTCATTCGAGTTCCGAGGTGCGGCGCGTGGCGATCGTGTTCGCGGGTGGTCCTGCGCCCGCTGCCAATGCCGTGATCTCCGCGGCAGCGACGTCTCTTATCGAGGACGGGCGCGAGGTCGTCGGGTTTTTCCACGGCTACTCGCACCTGGCGGTCTACCACCCGGTCACCCATCGACTGTTGGTCGACGAGCACTACCGGATCTTCGAGGAGAAGGACCTGCGCGGGATTCGGAACTCCCGCGGCATCGTGATCGGTACCGCACGCACAAATCCGGGCCGTCTGATCTCGTGCCGCGAGGACCTGCGTGACCCCGACAAAACCGAGCCGTTGGCTAATGTCTATCGCGCGCTTATCGACCTGGAGATCGACGCGCTGATCTCGATCGGTGGCGACGACACGCTCAAGACAGCCAACCTCTTGCTCGAGTACCAAAAGATGCTGCCTGCGGGTGCGAAACGGGTTCGCATCGTGCATCTGCCCAAGACCATCGACAACGACTACCACGGCATTGATTTCACCTTTGGGTTCTTCACGGCCGTGGACGTCATGGCCAAGGCACTGCAAAACCTCAGAGCGGACGCGCTGGCCACCGAGAGCTACTTCATCGTCGAGACCATGGGGCGCAAGGCCGGTTGGCTGTCGTACGGGGTCGCCATTGCCGGTGAGGCACACATGGTCGTCGCGCGCGAGGACATCGTCGACGGCCTGGCCGCCAAAAACGCAGACGGCAGCAAGTGCCTCAACCTCGAAGCACTGGTCGACCGCATCGTCGACATGATGTTGGCACGCGAGACACGAGGAAAGCGCTACGGAACAGTGGTGCTGGCCGAGGGTCTCGCAGAGATGTTGCCGCAAGCATTCATCGACAGCGCCCCGCGCGACGATCACGGTCACATTTCGCTGGGCGGGTTCGACGTAGGCAAGCTAGTGGCTAGCCGTGTGCAGGCGCGTTTTCAGGAACGCACCGGGCGAACGCGCAAGATCAAGGGCCTGCAGCTCGGCTACGAATCGCGCTGCGCTGCCCCCCACGCATTCGATGTCATGCTGGGCAGTCAGCTGGGTATCGGTGCCTACCGGGCGCTTGTCGAGGAAGGACTCGACGGCTACATGGTCTCGGTCACCGGGCAACTCGAGTTGTCATACGTGCCTTTTGGCAACCTCGTGGACGCGACGACGCTTCGAACGACCGTGCGCTTTATCGAGCCCGGCAGCGACTTCCATCGTCTGGCGCGCTTCCTCGAGACCCGGGTTGCGGGCGACACCGAGTGGCTGGCGCAACGCGCTCGGGACTGAGCGAGCGGCGCCGCTTAGTCACACACGAAGAGTTCGAGTTCGGCGCCCATACCGGCCTCCCAGGTCCACACCTCGATAGGGTCGCCCACGAAGTCCGTCACGACCGTGACGCCGAACTGTAGGGGTATCCTCGGGCTTGCCATTAGCCCGGCGAGCCGCTGAAGATCGCTCGGCGCAATCGGAAGCGCGAGCACGTCATCGACACCGAAATCGGGCAGCGGCAGCACCGCAGGCCACCCATCACGCAGGTGACCGAAGTGCGGTACCCCGCCACGCATTGCGTCGGCCCACAGCGTCCCGCCATCATTCCCGTCACCACTCGCGACCCGGTCCCAGGTGGGTTGGCCGAACACCATCCCGTTTGCGTTGCCATCCTCCCACACCGACGCGGTGTCCAGCAGATGCAACTCCACAGTGCCAATCGGCCCGAGGCGGGAGTCAACGTGCAAGTACAGCGTTGCCGCGTCGAGAGCCCCATCGAGGGCAACATTCGAAACAAAGCGCAGGAGCATGACCGACTCGCTCTGGGCGCTCGGGTCGGACTGCAACACGTGGCTACCGACTCCCGTAAACGCCCAGTCAGAACAAGGCCCGTCGTCGCAGGCTGTCGGGGAATTACTAACGAATGTGTCCGATTCCACTAAGAGGGTCAGCAGCCGACAGGTTTCCCCGCTATCGACGCTGGGCCCTGTATCTGCGGGAGGGTTCTCGCTGGTGCTACCGCGCCCGGAGTCCCCACTGGTGGTGAGCGACGGACTCGTTTCACCGGTCGCGTCCACCTCGCTCGTAACCCCCCTGCGTCGTCGGTTTGCCGCCCGTCACGGCCGTTTGCTCGCCACCGTCGCTCGTTGCCCCCAAGACGTACGCCGGGTTATCTCGCGCGCACGCGGCCACCAGGACCACCAACAACAACTGACCGGCACGACCAGCAAACATCAGTGCCACGCTACCAGACGCGTGGCTGCAATGGCGCGCTTTATCCTCTGTTCATTGAGCACCCAGCGTTCGCAATTTCGCCTCCAGAAACTCACGCTCGACCGGGCCGGGGCCCAGCGCCGCAGCCTTGGCAAACGCATCCCGCGCCGACTGCACTTGCCCCAATTCCTCCAGCAAGTGACCCCGAACGGCAAAATAGCGATGGTGGCCCTCCAGGCGGCGCTGGTGCTCGGCGGGCAGGTTGGCCAGCATTGCTAACCCAACCGCGGCGCCATGGGCTTTGGCGACCGCCACGCACTGGTTGAGCGCCACGGTCGCCGTCGGCCGAAAGTCGTGCAGCAGTTTGTACAGCGCTGCGATCTCATCCCACGCGGTTTGCTCAAACGTCGCCGCCGCACAATGCGTCGCGGCGATGGCCCCCTGAAGCTGGTACGGACCCAAGTCTCCGCGACGCAGCGCGCGTTGCATCAATGCCCGTCCCTCCAAGATCATGGCCTGGTCCCACAGGCTGCGGTCTTGGTCCTCGAGCGAGACGAACGTGCGTTCCGAGACCGTGCGCGCGGCCATACGCGCGTGCTGCAGGAGCAACAGCGCCAATAGCCCCGCGACCTCGGCGTCTTGCGGAAACATCCGCGCGAGCAACCGTGCGAGTCGAATGGCCAACGCACACAACTCCGGTCGCAGGTAGGGGCAGTCAACCGGGTAGGTGTAGCCCTGGTCGAAGAGCGAGACGATGACTGCGCACGCGGCGGCCACACGAGCCGGGAGAGCCTCGGCGGTCGGCACTTCGTAGGGGATCTCAGCCTCCCGCAGAGCAATGCGAGCCCGGGTCAAGCGTCGCTCCATCGACTTGGGCGGTACGAGGTAGGCCCGTGCGATCTCATCCACGGACAAGCCCACCACCGTGCGTAGGGTCAGCGCCACCTGGCTGTCGGGCGATAGGCGCGGATGGCAGCACGTGAAGATGAGGCGCAACATGTCGTCGCGCAGCTCCGGCGCCAACGCATCGATGGCGTCCACTTCGGGTCGTGCCGCGTTGACTGCGACGGCAGCAAAGCGGTCGTGTACCACCTGGCGCCGCACCTGATCGATCGCATGGTTGCGCGCCGTGTGAACCAGCCACGCGACGGGGTTGTTGGGGAACTCCTTGGGCCAGCGAGCCAGCGCGCGCTCGACCGCGACGTGCAATGCGTCACTGCCCGCGTCCAGCGATCCAAGCACCCGCGTCAGCGTCGCCAGTGCCTGGGGGTACGCCGCACGAATCGCCTCACCCGCGTCTCTCATTGCGCGAACGGGCCCGCGGTGTCCTCGTGGTACGCGACGGGCCGGACTTCGACTGTGCCGTACTCCACATGAGGGATTTTCTTGGAGAACTCCAACGCCTCTTCCAAGGTCTCGCAGTTGAGGAGATACAACCCGATGAACATCTCCTTGGTCTCCGCGAACGGCCCTTCCTCGATGGAGATTTTGTCCCCCCGACGCCGCACCGAAGTCGAGGTGTGAGCCTCCATCAACTGCGTTGCCCCGACGAACGTGCCTTTCGCCTGCGCGTCCTGCTGCAGTGCGCGATGTTGGGCGAGCATCGAATCCTGCTCTTCGGGGGTGAGGTGGTCGACGGCGCCCAGGGGCTGGTGGATCAAGATCGCGTACAACATAGGACTGTGTCCGGTAGACGAGCGTGCCACCCCGGATCCGACATCTCGGGAGATTTTGCCCGGCGCATGTCGGGTTGTCGCGACCTCGCTCGTCTCCACAGTACATGAAGATGAAGCACAAACCCGCGAGCCCCCACGGCCCCATCGAGTCCGTTTTCCCTGGGATCTGGTTCGTCCGTGGGGGTGTGAAGATGCCGATGTTCGTACCGGTGAAAATGGGTCGCTCGATGACCATCGTGCGAGATGCGGCCGGGGCGCTCACCCTGCTGAACTCGATGCGGCTGTCCGACGCTGGTCTCGCGGAACTGGAGGCCCTCGGCACCGTCACCAACGTCGTGCGCATCGCTGGGTTCCACGGACGGGACGACGGTTTCTACCGAGAGCGATATGGCGCCAAGGTGTTTGCCATTGAGGGGCAACGTTACGTGCGTGCGATGGAGGCTAAGAAGGACCCGAGCAAGGACTACATGCGCGCAGACACATACTTGACCGAGGAAAGCACACTGCCGATTGCCGACGCGGAGCTCAAAGTGTTCTCGACGTCCGATCCCCCCGAAGCAGTGCTCCTGCTCAAGCGCGACGGAGGCATCCTAGTCACCGGCGATTCGTTACAGCACACCCCGGAGCCCGACGAGTACTGCAACCTGCCCGCGAGGCTCATGATGCGGAAGTTTGGGTTCTTCAAGCCACACGCCGTGGGCGCAGGCTGGCTGCAGTTTGCATCGCCATCGTCCAAAGATGTCCGCTCCGTATTGGACCTCTCGTTTGAGCACGTGCTGCCAGGGCTCGGCACCCCGATCATCGGCGCGGCGAAACAGAAGTACCGGCCAGCACTCGAAGCCGGGTTGGCGGGGTGCCACAGTTGAGCGAAAGCTGCCTCGGCGTGTTGCGCCCAGCCAACCCTTCGTTCTCGTTCAGCCCGGGCAAGGTCACGGTGTATGCGACCAACACCCCCAACGGACACAAGCCGGTCATCCTTTTGGAGGAACTCGGTATCGACTACGACGTGGTCTACCTGCCGCTGGCCGGGGAGCAACACGACCCGCGGTTTGTGCGACTGAGCCCGGCGGGCAAGATTCCCGCGTTGGTGGATGCCCGTGGTCCCGAACCGCTATCGTTGTTCGAGTCCGGTGCGATGCTCTGGTACCTCGCGACACACGAAGGGCGGTTTGTGCCTAACGACGCGCGGGCCCGGGCGCAAACCCATGCGTGGCTGATGTACCAAATGAGCACCGTGGGGCCATACCTCGGACAACGCGTGCACTTCTTGTTGGATGCCCCCGAGCGGGTCCCCTACGCCGTGCAGCGCTACGGGAAAATCGCCCGTGAGATCTATCGGGTCCTGGACACGCGACTGGGTGAACACGAGTACCTCGACGGTCATGGTTTCTCTGTGGCCGACATCGCGACTTGGCCGTGGGTCCGCCGTCCGGAGGTCTTCGAGGTCGACACCTCGGAGTTCCCCCACCTGAGCCGTTGGGTCGAGGTTGTGGGGCGTCGGCCGGCGGTAGGGCGGGCGATGTCGTTGTTCGACCAGCCCCGCCCGGCGCTGTAGAGCGGGGGGGGCGTTGGCAGTGCCTTCAACCCACGTCGCAGAAACGATGGCGTGCTCGCCCGGTTACTGCGCCAAGCTCGTCACGAGCATTTTCCACGATGCGGCCGGGGACTCTGGGCAGTCGTCGGGGTTGCCCGGCACGCGGGCTCGCTCCAGGGAGATGTTGAACATCGAGCCGGGGGCCCCGAACTGGGTGCTGGTTTGGTCGAGGACTTCCCGCACGTCGCCGGCGTGGACGATACTGAGCGACTGCCGGTCCGACTCCGAGCAATCGGCCTCGATGCTGTCACAGTTTCCGTCGGCAATCGTGACTTGCAACGGTCCGAAAAACTCGTCAACGGTCATCTCGGCGGGGGTGGGCGCATCACCCCTCGCGCCAAGTAGGAGCAGAGTTTCGTAGTCGGCCGCCGGTCGAAGCATGAACCACTGGAACGGTTGCTCTGCGGCTCCGGCCTCGCGGTAGTCCAGCCGAACGAGATCGCCGGGGACGACCGGCGGAGGCGCGTAGCCGGAGCTCTGCATGACGAGCTCCGCGGTCTGCTCGGTACTGCCGCTGGCACACGCGAGATGCAGCCGCACGACGGGAGGCACCGAAGTGTCCGCGGTCGGCTCGATGTCCACCGCGTCGACGGTGCAGTCGGTCAGCACGGTGCCCAGGTCCGGCACGAACTCAAGGGACCAGCTGGCGATCGTGGCCGCCAGCCCCGCGCCACACAGTTCGGACGGCGCGTCTCCTCCTGTGTCGACCGGACCCTCGTCTCCGCCTGAGGT